>PUKR01000105.1 GCA_003552365.1 Syntrophomonadaceae bacterium | reverse complement strand
TAACCTTAAACGGGGTGATTAGATTGGATTTTCAAGAAGCAGTGGAGGGAAGAAGAAGTATCCGGTTCTTTACTGATGAAACCGTCCCGGAAAAAGATATAAGGCATATGATCAATACAGCAACCATGGCGCCCAGCGCTGGCAACAACCAGGATTGGCGCTTTATCGCCATCAGGAATAACGAGCTCAAGCAAAAAATGAAAGAAACCTTACAAGAAAAACTGATCAGCCTGGCTAAATATGCCGGCAAAGAAAATCCTGAAAGGTACGGGCATCATCACACGAGTATTCTTTTTGCCGATGCTCCTCTTGCTCTTGTAGTTTTATCAAAGCCATATCGAAGCAAAATGGATGAGATTTTGCGTACATGCGGTTATGCTGAAGCAGAAATAGACTATTTGAGAATGCGGCCCGATTTGCAAACTATTGGGGGAGCAATCCAAACGATCTTACTAACCGCATATACCATGAGTTATGGTAGTTGTTGGATGGTTGCACCAAATGTAGCCCGCCACGAACTCGAACAATTACTGGAAATATCGCCTCCATGGTCTATAACAGCTATTGTCGCAATCGGGCGCCCTGCAAAGGAACCGCAACCCAAACAAGTCAAACCACTCGATGAAGTCCTTGATATTATCGACTGATTGACCAATAGTTATGCTTTGTAGCGCTGAATCCGGGTGCTAATCAAAATATTATAGCTAAATTAGAATTTATCCTCGTAAATACTCAGTATATTTTCGTTTAGGACTAATTTTACCAGTTCGGGATCAAGCTGGCTGGAGGCGACCCGGGCAAGCTCATCTTTTACCTCCCCGATTGTTTTCACCGGGGCATACGGCCTTTCCCTTAACATTGCATCAATTGCGTCAGCAATGGCAATAATCCTAGCCCCGAGGGGTATTTCGTTGCCGCATAATCCTTCGGGGTAACCGGAACCATCATATCTTTCATGGTGGTGTAACACATAAGGGATAAGCTCTTTTAAAGATTTTAAAGGAGAGATGATTTCTGCTCCGATTGTTGAATGCTTTTTAACAATGTTATATTCTTCTTTATTCAAAGAACCGGGCTTTCTTAATATATGTTCTGGGACACCTATTTTACCGATATCATGAAGCTTGGCAGCCTGGTATAATAAGCGCAAGCTATTTTCTTCCATTTTTAATCTTTTGCCAATTACCCAAACCATATGAGCTGCCCTCTCCTGGTGCCCCTTGGTATAGGAGTCTTTGGCATCAACGGCGGCAATCAGTGAAGCTATAGTTTCTTTATAGTGTTTTTGAATATTATTATAATATTTTTCTACTTCTTCCTCCAGTGATTTATTAGCAACCTGTAAATTTTTTATCCTGTTTTTTTCAGCTTCAGATTGAATACGCCTGGTAATTCCTCTCTTCACGATATCACGAACTGCGTTGTAATCAAAAGGTTTGATCAGGTAATCAAGAGCACCTGATCTCAGTGCTTTTGTTGCAGTATCAATGGATGCATAGGCAGTGATCATGATAACTTCGGTTGCAGGGTTTCTATTTTTAATGGTTTCTAAAAGTTCAATCCCGTTTATGTCCGGCATCCGGATGTCAAGGATAGCTAAATCAAAATCAAGTTGTTCCAAAAAGTTTATAGCTTCTCTGCCGTCAGCAGCAGTTTCAACCTCATAATCATCTTTTAAAATCATGCGCAAAGATTCTCTTGGTCCCAACTCGTCATCGACGACAAGGATTTTAGTGTTATTTTCCATTAATTAATTCTCCCTTTTTGGAATCAGATTCTGCGGTATAAGCCGGTATAACAATACCAAATTTGACAGTATCCCCTTCAGGCTGAACTGCTTTTAATTCTCCACCATGTTCTTCAACAGTTTTTTTACTTACCGGCAAGCCTAACGATACTGATTTGTCAGGTTTAATGCTTAAAGGGCTGAATAATTCATTCAATTCTTCTTGCTTAACCTTTGTCTTTGTGTCAGAAAGCAATATTTTAGCTACCATGTCTCCATTCTTTTCTTCCTTGACGTAAGTTTTTATGTTAATATCCCCTTCATTTCCTGAGGCTTCAAGTAAGTATTTAAGCAGGTAAGAAATTGCCCGGGACATGCTTACTCTATCAGCTTTCACTTTGGCCCTTTTTTTACTATATTCTTTGCTTATTTTTATATTAGTGCCCTGCCCCTGCTCATTTAAGAGTTCGAAGGCAGAATCAATCAAATCATGCAGCTCTATTATCTCATATTTGTACATTAATGGTGACGAATAAGCAATAAGTTGATCAATTATTTCGTTTAATCGCTTGACTTCTTGCTTTACCGTGTAATAAAAATTATTTCTAAAACTACTGTCTTCATATTTTTCCGGTAACATCTGGGTAAATGTTTTTATTGTAACCATCGGGTTTTTAATTTCATGTGCCAGCTGGCTTACAAAGCTATTTAATACTTCTAACTGCTCGGCTTGATGTCTTTCATTTTCTACCTGTTTTCGGGCGGTGATATCATCAACGATCATCACACTTCCAAGTATTTGATTAGCTTCATTAACCATGCGGTACGTGCTTACTTCCAGGGGTATTTTTTCCCTGTTAAAAATATATTCTTCTTTGTTATACTTTCGCCCGCTAATTAAAGTTTCGTAAAGCAGATCGCCAAAGGGGCTTGGAAGGTTTCTCAAGTCCCGGCCAATTAAATCTTCGGGGCTTTCCTTAAAGATGTCCCCGGCTCGTTTATTAAAAGTAGTAATTAGATGGTTATTATCTATGGCGATAACACCGCTGTTCATTAGGTGGAGGATACTCTCAATATATATCTTTTGATTATAAAGCTGTTCATGCAGGCCTATGTCATCAAGGGCAATGGCAATGTTCCCGCATATTGTATAAAGCAACTCTATTTCTTTTTCATAAAACCGTGAACCGGTTATCTTCTCTCCCAGGCACAGAGCCCCATTAAGCTTTCCATGAGCCATAAATGGAATAGCGACCACGGCATGGAGCATCTTCATTTCTTGAAGCAACCCGCCAGGGAAATGGTTCTTCTCTGAATGATCTGCCTCATTTAAGTGTAATATACGGTCATTTGCTGAAAGCCAGGAAATGATACCCTCGGTTGCTTTAAACTGTGTCTTTCTCTGCAAAGCAGGATTTAATCCTCGTTGTGCGGCAATGAAATAATCTTCACCGGTTTGGCTTTTTAGCAAAACCGCAATTTTCCCCACCGGCACCAACTCTTTAACAGCATCCAGGAAGAGATCTAAAAAGCGATCCCTATCTAACCGGTTGTTTAATGCTCGTGAAAAATCACTTAAAACCTTAGCCCAGGGTCTCGATGGGTACCCTTCGGCTAACTGTCCCGGCTTACCAACCGCCTCAGCGTGTTTGGCAATAATTGATTCTTCATTGACGTTGTTACCTTGCTCGTTGCTACCAAGGAGGGCTATCTTTTCCCAGGCACGTTCCAATGTCTTTTCCATCTCCCATTGATCATAAGGAGCAAAAATACAGTCATACAGGTATTTGGACAAGCTTTTTGCGTGTTCCCTGAACTGTCCCACACCGATGTAAACCAAACCCGGTTTGACTTTGATCGCCTGTTTCAACCATGTTTCGGCTTCCGGGCAGTCAATATCAACCAATACAATTCCCTTAACCAAATCATTTAATACGGTCCAGCTGTTATTATCACCGTTACTTTCTATGAAAAGATGATCGCCGGGAAAACAGCTTTTTAAGAGTTTTCTTTTACCCTCATCCCTGGTAACAAATAATACTACTTTCAAACAAATCCCTCTTTCTTATAGTGGCTGTCAATTATGCGCTGATAATAACATTTCATAGGTTAATCGGTAATAGAATTTCAAAGGTGGTACCCCTGCCTTTTTCACTATAAAACCTGATCTGGCCGTTATGCGCAGCTACAATCTTATGGCTAATGCTGAGCCCAATCCCGGTACCATCGCTTTTATTCGTAACAAAGGGATCAAATATTTTATCCTTAATAGAATCAGGAATTCCCGGGCCGGTATCTCTAATATAGATCATTGTTTGCGGGGGTATACTGCGGATATTTTCTTCCACTGCGTTTGTATCTGTTGAATTTTCTATGTTTAATGCAGCTCCTATCGTGAGCGTACCACCCCCAGGCATTGCTTGAATCGCATTAAAACAAACATTTAGCAGGGCTTGTTTAATTAAGCGGCGATCAATTTTTAAACAATCCATTTTATTTCTGTATTCTTTATTGATAATAATGTTTTGCTGATCAGCCTGGGCAGAAACTAGAAAGATAATATCATCCAATATTGTGGAAAGCTTTATGGTTTCAAAATTAAGATCGTCTTCTTTTACGAAATTAAGCAGCTCGGTGACTAAATTGTTAATTCGATTAATTTCCTGACCGGCCACTTTGGAAAAGTTATGCCGAAATTCCTGATCATCATATTTATCCGGTAATAATTCCGCAAATGTTTTAATGGAAACAAGCGGATTTTTTATTTCATGGGCAATTCCCGCAGCGATTTCTCCAAGGGAAGCAAGCCTCTGGGCCTGGCTTTTTTCTTTTTCCAATGCCTTGATTTGAGAAACATCGCTTAATACCATCAGTACTTCCTGGTGTCCGGGCTCGAGAAATGCCTGTAGGGTAGTATTACATTTGACATAACACTTACCTGATCCTTTATTAAGCTGCATCTCTTCTTCCCCTCTTTCAAGGCTGCCATCAACTGTTTTCTGATACAGTGAATAAAGATTATCTTCAAGAACATTATAGGCCTTTTCACCCAGGGCATACTTACCGGGTATTCCAGTTATAAGTTCAGCTTCGCTGTTAAATATGGTAATTACTTCGTTTTTGTTGATCGCAATTAAACCGTTACCCATATTGGCCACAATTTTTTCCAGGTACTGGTTGGCAGTAAGCAAATCCTGGTACAACTGGGCGTTTTTCATCGCTACAGCAATTTGGGAAGAGAGGATAGATAATAGCTGTGCATCTTCTTTATAAAAAGGCTCCCCAGATAATTTCGCGCCCAAGAATAATAATCCTTCCATATTATTATCTGCAAGCAAGGGCACCACTGCATCCAGGTTTGCTTTTTCCATCTCTTTTTTCATTAAACCTTCTAAGCTTTCCGGGTTGCTTCGTTTTAAATCTGAATATAAAACGATCTCTTTATTCTTTTCTACATAATTGATAAGGGGATATAAAGATGAGTTTATTTTGAAAATATTATTATTTAAATCTGCTGTTATATCATTTTTTCTATAAGGTTCACCGGGAAAATTGTACCTCTGGTTTGCCTTAAAACAATAAAAGCCCAGCTCCAGTTGCATGTCATTGACAATACTCTGAGTTAATGAGCTGAGCAAATGATTAAGATCAAGGACGGTAACCAAGTTTTTTGCCTGCTTAATAAGAGAATCATGATAGTCGGTTGCTTTTCCGAAAATATAATTGTCTAAAATAGTTTGCACCAATCTCTTAATTATGGGCAAAAAGATAATTACCAAAAGAGTAATCGGCACAATTAGTAATTCAATATTAGCGGCAAGTAAACCGGGCCTCCAGGTTAACATAAAACGTGATAAAACTGCCAGGATAGCCATAATGATAACCGCAGTCAAAAGCACTGCTGTATTGCGACGAAAGGCGAAGCGAATATCCATGAAGCGGTGTCTTACAATGGCATAACTTATTGAACCAATCATAAATAAACTGAAAGCCGGCCCCAGGTTGCGTACGTCAATATCTGCTATATAGATTATGCCCATTAAAGGAAGAACAATGTTTGCCAGTGTAGAAAAGAATAACGATATAACGGTACCTTTAGCAAAATAAGTTAATTGAGTGCGCAGCAAACCCCGAGTATGTTTAATTTTGTGATAAAGAAAGTAAATTACATACCCAAATGCCAGGGCAAAGAACAAGTAATAGGGAACAGCAAAAATGTCATATATTAGCAACCTTTCGACGTATGGTTGACTGATACCCGATATAAAATAAGGGCTTACTGCAACAGCGGAAAAAAACAGGCTACAGCCAAGCATAATAATAGCTATGCGGTCGGAAAACAACTTATATTTAAAAAAAGAAGTGGTAAGAGCATAAACATGCCAGGGGAGCATAATGGCGGCAGCATGACTTAACCTGATCCAAAACAATGTCAGCTCGTAGCTTTGATGTTGAAGATTAACCATCAAAACAGAAAAACTCCATAAGCTGGCTATTAAGGTTAAACTAAAGAAAATGCGATTGGTAAGTGCTTTTGGGTTATTAATAATTACCAGGGACCCAAGGCACAGGTATGCAATTATTGTAGTTGCCAGCAGGTAAACGGCAAAAATATCCAGGATTGCCACCACCTTGGAAAAAATAATCACTTGTAGAAAATTTAATTAGGCTGACCTGCAAACCTATTTATACTTTTGAGATAATCAAACTGCTAACGCTACCTCCAAGTCCTCTTATGTTTATCATGGCCCGTTTAACCCGAGCAATTCTGCCTTTAATCGGAACATAATCGAGATCGCACTTCTTCTCGGGCTCTATCAAGTTTATAGTTGGTGGGATATAGCTGTTTTGCATCGCCAGTACAGTCGCGATTATTTGCAGGGGTCCCGCTGCCGCTCCAGGATTACCAATCATCGATTTTATTGAACTCACCGGGAGATTATAGGCCCTACTGCCAAAAAGTTCTTTTATTGCTTTTGTTTCAACATGATCCATTAAACGGTGGCCTGTGCCACATGCTGAAATATAATCAATATCAGATATGCTTAGCCTGGCATTAGTTAAAGCGGTCGCCATGGCCTCGTAAAAGGAAGATTTCATCGCAGAAGGGGTCAATACGTTAGACATTCCTCCCCCGTTAAAAGAAGCATACATTTTCGCATTTCTGCGTAAAGCCCTGGTCTTTTCTTCAAGAACCACGACTCCGGCACCTTCAGAAAGGATGCCGCTTTCCCGGTCCTTATCAAAAGGGCGGCTTGCTTCTTCTGGCCTGTCATTATACCCGCTTGGGGACAATCCTGCGGAGCAAAAAGCATTCATAAAAATCGGGGATAGCGACGCATCTACTCCTCCGGCAACAGTCACATCTGCCTCTTCCCGCAAGATGCTGTTAGCGGCAAAGTGAACACAAACTGCCCCGGAAGTACAGGCAGTGGAGATGGTAATTACATTACGGCTATTTTTTAAATAATGGGCTATTACTGTAGCAGGAGTATGTGGTGATGCAGAAAACAGTGAACCCGGATTGGCTGTTCTCTGCTTAAAAAAACTCTGGTATTCATTATGACATACTTCCATATCCAGGTTGCTTGCCCCCATATAAATTGCCGGTATACGATGGGCAAAGTCCTTGAGCGCTAAACCGGCATCCTCGAGGGCCATAACTGCAGCTAACAATGAAAATTTGCAGCTCTTTGAATCTGGCAGCCATTCCGGTAAATCCTGTGACCTGGAATCAATCCACTCCGCCGGTATTTCACCTGCTATTTGACAGGAACATTTGGAGTCTTCCAGGCTTTTAATATGCCTGATACCCGATCTGCCTGTCGAGATAGCTTCCCAAAACATAGGACTGCCGATACCGTTCGGGGCCACCGGACCAAGGCCTGTAATAACTGCTTCTGGCATTATAGTTTCCTTTCTAAGATAGATTATTATTTCCTGGCCAGTATAAATATATTCTGCCTGCCATATATCAGGCTGCTATCCTGAACGCAGTAATTACTGGATGTTAATAGTGACTTTATTTGTTCTTCTGTCAAAAACCAAAAATCATTATTGGCTGTAATATATAAATTGATTGGTATAAAAAGGATCATAGGAATTATACTTTTCACTAATTGGCTCAAAAAGATAACGCGCCACTTCTTTGGGTATTTATTAATTAGCTCATCAATATGTTCTCTAATGATCGGTAATATTTTGGGTTGATCGAGTGGCGTGATCAACACCAGTTTACCCTGTTTTTTTAGGACCCGGTAAAATTCCCCGATCATTTCCTCAGGATCTTGAATTGAATACAAGACATTTACACATATAATCCCTTCAAATGTTTCATCTTCAAATGGCAGTTTATTATTGAGATCAAGTTTGTAAAAATCAACCTGTTTGCCGTTGCCTTTAATTTTCCCTTTTGCCCGAGTTATCATGGATTGGGAACAATCTATTGCGGTAATCCTTATGTTATTGCTTTTGCCTGAATCAAAAAAAGGCTTTAGGTAATTACCGGTCCCACAACCGGCGTCCAGGTAATAATTACCGTTTACGGAATCGAGGGCCTGGCAAACCTCATCGATCATCATCCGGTAAGGGATTAGTTTTAATAAAACGGCGTCATAGACATAGGCATAGATATGCCAAATAAATTTATTCACTTGACCACCCGTGATGATTTTTTAATATAACAATATTTAACATACTATAATTAAACAAAAATTATGAAATACCTTTAAAATATTAAAAAACCACCTGGCTATCAAGTATTTTTTGATTACTGTAATAAAACATTACTGGTTACCCTTTAAGGTTGCTGGAAAGGAATCTTAGTGATAGAAAGGTACGAAAAAATTAAATCATTTAGCCGGCTTCAATAAGACATAAGATTTCTGCTTGATCCACTGCCAGGAAGCCGCAACCACGATTAAGGTTAATAAGTGGTGGATAGCTATGCCGGTGCTAATAGATACTGATGGGCCCAGTTCCTGGACCAGGTTGCCGAAACCATGAAACAAGAGGGGAGCAAACACCACGCCCCGGCTGCATTGTGTTCATAGAAGGTGCCGGTTATTGCCCCGTCATTTCCCAGAATTTCCCTTTCGGGGTACGACCCCCCTGTAAATTTTGTCTATGCCATTAAAATAGGGGCGGAGCACTTCCGGGATAACCACGCTGCCATCTTCCTGCTGGTTGTTTTCCAGGATTGCCGCTACGGTCCTGCCAACAGCTACGCCGGATCCGTTAAGGGTGTGGACAAACTGCGCTTTTTGTCCTTCACCGGGCCGGTAACGGATGCCTGCCCGCCTGGCCTGGAAATCGGTAAAATTGCTGCAGGAGGATATTTCCCTGTAAGTGCCGGCGGCTGGAAGCCATACTTCAAGGTCATATTTTTTAGCCGGCGCAAACCCGAGGTCGCCGCTGCACATCAGCATTACCCTGTAGGGAAGCCCCAGTAGCTGTAAGACTTTCTCGGCATCGCGGGTTAGTTTTTCCAGTTCGTCCATGGAGTCTTCCGGTTTAACAAACTTAACCAGCTCCACCTTGTTAAACTGGTGCTGACGGATCAGGCCCCTGGTGTCTCGTCCATGTGCTCCGGCTTCTGCCCTAAAGCAGGCACTGTAGGCCGCATAATAAAGGGGCAGCTGGTCACCTTCCAAAATTTCATCGCGGTGTAAATTGGTAACCGGCACTTCGGCGGTGGGAATCAGGTAAAGATCGGTATTCTCCACCTTAAAAGCATCTTCGGCAAACTTAGGCAGCTGCCCGGTTCCGGTCATGCTGGCAGCATTGACCAGGAAGGGGGGGAATACTTCCCGGTATCCATGTTCGTTGGTATGTAAATCTAGCATGAAGTTAAAAAGGGCTCTTTCCAAACGGGCCCCGGCCCCGTAATAAAGGGCAAAACGGCTACCGGTAATTTTTCCGGCCCGGGGAACATCGATAATATCCAGGTTGTCACCGATATCCCAGTGAGCAAGAGGGGTAAAGGTAAACTCTGGTTTTTCGCCCCAGGCACGTATTTCAACATTATCTTCTTCGTCATAACCATGCGGAACGACCGGATCAGGCAGGTTGGGCAAATTTAAGAGCAGTTGTTCTATTTGTAAGTCAATGTCGCGTAATTTTTCGTCATAATCTTTAATCCTGGCTGATACTTCTTTCATCTCTAGCTTCTTTTCCCGGGCATATTCACTGTCGGCCCCGGCTTTTCCTATTTCCCTGGAGACCCGGTTGCGGAGTTGTTTAAGTTCCTCAACCTCTTTTAAGAGATCCCGACGCTCCCGGTCACTGGTTAGAAGACCGGCCAAGTCAGCTTCTTCACCTTTTTTCTGCATGGCCTGGCGCACTGTTTCTGGATTCTCGCGCACAAATTTTAAATCGAGCATTTTTCAACCTCCTGCAAAATTATTGCGGCTACTTTTTACCGGGGATTACATCTTTTCCGGGGCAATTATCCCCAGGAGCCCCAATCCATTAGCTATAACCTGCCTGGTAGCATCAATTAATAACAAGCGACCGTGCTGAATTTCCGCCTCGCTTGAAAGTACCGGGCAGTTATGGTAAAAACGGTTAAATTCCCTGGCCACATCGACCAAGTAGCGAGCCAGGATTGAGGGCTTATAACTTTCAGCTGAAGCGATAACTTTTTCGGGCAGCAGGGCCAGGGTTTTTACCAGGGTTACTTCTTCTTCCCTGGTTAGTGAAGAAATCGCTTTTTCATCCCATTCCAAATAACCCGGTTCCGCTTTACGGATAATACTGCAGATCCGGGCGTGGGCATACTGGATATAGGCTGCTGTTTCACCGGAAAAATCAAGCACTTTATCCCAGTCAAACTCGACATTTTTAATCCGATCATTGCTTAAATCGCCAAAACGGATCGCTCCGATGCCTACAGCCTCGGCAGCGCTTTCTTTATCCTCAAGATCGGGGTTCTTCTCCTCAATAATATCCCGGGCCATTTCTATCGATTTTTGCAGCACTTCTTCAAGTAAAATAATTTTACCGGCCCGGGTAGACATCCGCCCTTCCTTAAAGCGAATCATTCCAAAGGGTACGTGGACACAATCATTTGCCCATTTATAACCCATTAGCTCAAGCACTTTAAAGAGCTGTTGAAAGTGGAGGGTTTGTTCTGCCCCAACCACGTATAAGGATTTGGCAAAATTAAACCTTTCCCGGCGGTAAATTGCCGCTGCTAAGTCCCGGGTAATATATAAAGTAGCCCCGTCTTGCTTGCGAAGCATTACCGGCGGTAAATCGTAGGCTTCCAGATCAACAATCAGGGCTCCTTCGCTTTCCCTGGCAATGCCTTTTTCGCGGGCCAGATCAATTACCCGTTCTAACATCTGGTTATAGTGGCTTTCCCCATGGTAGTACTCAAACTGGATTCCCAGCATGGAATAGATGGATTCATAAGTTTCCAGGCTTAACTCTCTAAAACGGTTCCAGTAGGCAACCGCTTCTTCTTCACCTGCTTCAAGTTTTCTAAACCAGGAACGGGCCTCATCATCAAGCGAAGGATCTTTCTCCGCCTCCTGGTGAAACTGCACATAAAGCTGATACAGGTAATCTACCGGCTTTTCTTTAAGCTTGCTTTCTTCTCCCCAGTGCTTAAAAGCGACAATTAGTTTCCCAAACTGGGTTCCCCAGTCACCCAGGTGATTAATGCCGATGCTGTTGTAGCCCAGGGCTCTAAAAATTAAATAAAGGGCGTGTCCGATTACCGTGGAACGAATGTGTCCCACCCCAAAAGGTTTGGCAATATTGGGGGAGGAGTAATCAATCGGAACGTTTTGTCCTCCACCCAGGTTGCTCTTACCGTAATCCTCACCCTCTTTCCATACCTGGGAGATAATTTCCCGGTTGTAAGCCTGGGGATCAATATGAAAATTTAAGTACGGTCCGGTGGGAACAGCCTTCTCCCATAAATTACCTCTTTGTCCGGCTAATTTTTCACCGAGTTCCACGGCAATTGCCGGAGGCGGTTTTTTTAATTCCCGGGCTAAGGTGTAACAGGGGAAAGCAAGATCCCCTAAGGAGGGGTCAGGGGGGACTTCTAAAAGTAAAAATACTTCTTCTTCTTCGAGTGAGATCAGGGACGCAATAGTTTGCCCCACTTCTTCTTTAAGCTTCTGCATATAACTTCTCCTTGGCGCTTTTTCACTTATTTTAGCTTAAAGAAGAGCGATTGACAAATTTTTTCCGGCCGAAATTTTAACCGGTTTAATTAAAATTCAGGGTTAATATGGTAACGGCTGTAATGAAAGCGTTCTGTAGAAGGGTACCCTTCGGGTGATGACCAGCTTTCTCCTTCGACCAGGATATCTACCTTCTGGGTCCTGCTGTTTTCAAAAACAGTCATAAGCAGGGCATCGAGAATCAATTCTGCCTGGAGCTTATCCTGCTTTCCCCCTTCTTCAGGGAAAATTTCTTTGAAAGAATCATCCAAATTGATTTTTACCTCTTCACGGGTAATCCTGAGTTCGATCAATTCAAGGTTATTTGGGACAAAGGGAAGCATCCTGCAGGCATTGATTGACTGGCTGACAAGTCCTTTCAAATCAACTTCTTCATCATTTTCCGGTTCAGCTTCATCAACCATCAAGTAGTAACGGTTGCCGCTCATTACAGGTTTAAAAACCGGTTTTTCCCACTGCTTTGGGGCAAATGGTTGCTCGAGCTCGATATCTTCACCAAATTCTTCTATCCTTTCGCCTTCTTTTTCCAGGTAGATTTCTCTAACTTCACTGAAAGTGCTGACAGTATAAAGAAGTGAATCAAGGGCTGTCCTGCTTTGGCCGGTTCCGCTGATCTCTACCAGTTCCGGCGAAAGTTCAAGGGTTAAGGTGCCTTCATCTTCATCAAAATCCACATCTATTGTGGCATCCTTTTCCGGAACGACCCGGTAAAGCGCACTGCCGCGGGAAGGTCCGCGGATTAACTCATCTACAGCGGTACGCAAGGGGTTGTCCACAGTATTAACTGATCTGCTTACAGGAACCAGGTTATCATTTTCATCAACAAAATAGAGGGTGATTATATTATCATCTTCACGTCCGGTTATTACCGGGCTATATACATTAGTGACGGGCACATCATCATCGCTTTCGGCAAACATCGGTTCTAAGTTGATCAAGTCTATATAACCGTCTTCGCCGCCGATTACTACAAGGTGAGGATGCCCTGATTTAAGCAGCTTTTCAACCCGCATCGAAACCTCCCAGCTGTTTACTTCCGAACCGTGACGATCCAGGATCTTCATCTGCGTATAATCTTCCCGGTAGTGCCTCCAGGAACCGGTTACTATGTACTGGCCGTCGGCAGTAAAAGAGAATAGGGAACCGTCAGCAACCCTTTTGCTCCAGAGCAGATCCTCATCCAGGTCAAAATAATAGAGATTTTCCCCTGAGCCTTCTTCACTGCCATAAGCAAGGAGGCGGTTGTGGTTTTGAGGGTTAAACATTACCGTGGTGGGTTCAAAAGGTATATCTGTTTCCCAGAGTAGTTCCCCCAGGGTATTGTAAACAAGCAAGCGTCCGTTTTCTACGGCTGCCAGCCTGCTGCCATGCCTGGAAACTGCCGCCAGGGTCTGTCCTTCATAAGACCACAATTCTTCCCCTTCAGGATTAAGCGCTGATATAACAGGCTGCTCGCCATCAAAATAGGTATAAAATACATTGGCCTGTTGAAAATATTCACTTGACATAAACAAATTTTTAACCGGCCCGCTTGCTTTATCCCATTTCAAGTCACCGTCCCGGTTGTAAAGCTGCAAAAAGTACTGATCATTTTCAGGTTCAGAACGGGAAGCAGCAAGCCAGTTGGCATTGGGAGAAATAGCCAGCCGGTCAACCGGCAACCCTTCATCTTCCCATGAATGCTCTTGATCCGCAGACATAAACAAAATCCTGCCGCCTTCTGTTCCTGCTGCCACGTAATTACCACAAGAAGAAATCTTGGCCTGTTTTGGAGCCGTGGAAAAACTCAAATCCCAGCGAAGCTTTCTTTGCTGATCCAGCAGGCTGACCTTATCTTCATCGGTGCTTACCAAAATTCCGGTCAGGGCATGGTCCACACTCAAATCGTATATTTTTGCACTGGTAAACCAGAGATCGTACAGGGTGCCCCCCTCTTCCGGATCCTGGGGTTCTACAGTTACCCCGGTTTGCTCTGATTCAGGCATTAACTGGGAAGCGAAAAAAAAGATCCCGGCCAGGATAAACAGGCCGGCCAGCAAAACTATATAGTAATATGGTTGAAACCGCCTCACTAAACAACACCTCCGGATAGTCTAAAGACCAGAGTACAGTGTATTTTAACATACTTTATCCCGAACACCTCATAAAAAAATATTGATAAAAAATTAAGTTTTGCTAACATATTAAGCCGTTTTACTTATTCTCCTGCCTGCGGCAGGGCAAAGTAAAAACAGCTGCCTTTGCCTTCCTCGCTTTCCACCCAAACCCTGCCGTTATGCTGGGTAATAATTTCACTGACTATGGACAAACCCAGCCCTGTGCCTCCGCCTTCCCGGGACCTGGCCCTTTCAACCCGGAAAAACCGCTCAAAAATAAAGGCTTGATCTTCTTCAGGAATACCTTCGCCATCATCACAGACCGCGGTAATCACTTCCGAATCTTCCTGGTACAGGGAAACTGTAACCGTTCCACCAGATGATGTATAGTTAAAGGCATTGTCCAGAAGGTTGGACATTACCTGGCGCAGCTGCAGGGGAACCGCTTGAACCACCAGGTCATGCTCGGGAATGTTACCGGACAGTTCCAGCCCGGCCCTGGAAAACCTCATCCGGTTTTCACTAATTATATCCTGCAATAAATTGTTCACGGCAACCTTTTCATATTCAACTTCTTCTTTTTCAAGCTTGGAAAGTTCAAGCAAATCATTGACCAATTCCACCAGGCGGTCAAGCTCTTTATCCAGATCGTCAATGAACTCTTTTTGCTGTTTTTGATCCATGTCGTGATCTTTTAGAGATTTAGTCAGCAGGCTCATTGTCGTTAAGGGGGTCCTGACTTCATGGGCAACATCTGCGGCAAACTTTTTTAAGTTACTGGTATAATAATCTAATCGCTTGGCCATGATATTAAACTGTTCGGCAAGACGCCCAATCTCATCATTTGGTTGAAATTCAATGTGCTGGTCCAGCTTTCCCTCAGACATCCTCCTGGCTGCGGCAGTTAACTCCTGGAGAGGGGTGGTAAAACGGCGGGCAAGCAGTACTGAGCCCCCGCCAACCACAGCCATTGCCAGTATGGTCGCTAAAAATAAGAAAATACGGATATCGGCCAAAGTTTGATAAACGTCCTCCAGGGAGGTAGAAAGAAAAATTACCCCCACTACAGAACCTTCCTCGTCCTTTACCGGTATAGCCATTTGTTTGATGGGATGATCTATTCTTTCACTGTAGGCTGTACTGCTGCTGACTTCTCCGTTTAAGGCAACTTCAACATCTCTTTGTTCTAAGGTTTGATTAATCAACCCTCCAACCCTAACCGAATCACCGACAACAGAACTCTGCTCATCAATGAACAGAACCCTTGCTCCCGCCTGGCGGCTAATATTTTCAGCCAGGGAGCTTAACCGAATTGTATCAATCTGTCCCCGCAGGTGTCCTTCTAAAAATTCGGAAGCCAACCTTCCGGAACGTTCCAGGTGCTCAACTAAATTGTTTATGTGGTAACGTTCAAGAGTCGTATAGAGAAATAAACTGATAATAACCATTACAGCAAGAATTATCACCAGGAAGGTGGCGGTAAGCCGAAAACGAATACTGTAAAACCTTGACATTAAAGATCCTCCCTGATTTTATAGCCAGTGCCCCACACAGTAATAATCAGGTTAGGATTTCCCGGATCATCTTCAAGCTTTTCCCTTAAATGCCTGATATGCACATCAACTGTGCGCACATCGCCATAGTAGTCATAACCCCATACCTGTTCCAGGAGTTGTTCCCTTGAATATACATTGCCTGCATTAACCGCGAGGAAACTGAGCAGGGCAAATTCCTTTGAGGTAAGGCTTACATCCTTACCATCAAGGCGAACCCGGTGCTGAAGAAGATCAATATGCAGTTTGCCAATCTGAATTTGTTTTTTAGCTTCCTCTTCATAAGCAGCACTGCGCCGGAGGATTGCCTTGATCCTGGCTACCAGCTCCCTGGAATTAAACGGCTTGGTCAGATAATCATCGGCGCCCAATTCCAGGCCCAGGACTTTATCTATATCCTCACTTCTTGCTGTTAACATAATAATTGGAACTTCCAATTTTTTTCTTATCTGTCGGCAAACCTCAAAACCGTCAATTTCCGGCAGCATTAAATCCAAAACCACGATATCGGGCTTCAGCGAAAAAACTTTTTCCAGGGCTTCCTCGCCATCATACGCCTGATCAACCCGAAAGCCTTCTTTTTCAAGGTTAAATGTTAAAGCCTTGACGAGCGTTTTTTCATCATCTACGATTAACACCTGTTCATTGCTCATTTACCTGACCCCCCGTCATCTTCATGATTATATTTTTTGATTACCTGTTTAATATCCTCCCATACAAACTTTTTCTTACCAGGATCACGAAGCAGTGCAGCCGGGTGAAAAGTAGCCATGTAAAACCGGTTATTTCTTTGATGCCACAGCCCTCTCTGGCGGGTAATAGAGATACTTTTATCAATCAAAGTTCGCGCTGCCAGTGAGCCCAGGCAAAGAATGATCTCTGGATTGATCAGTTCTATCTGCTTATACAAATATGGCAGGCAGGCATCTATTTCCTTTTGGACCGGTAATCGGTTACCCGGAGGCCGGCACTTAACTACATTAGCTATATATATTTCTTCCCGCTTTAAACTTACTGCCTCCACGATGCGGTCAAGCAGCTGGCCTGCCCGGCCTACAAAAGGTTCACCTAAACGATCTTCATCTCCGCCCGGCCCTTCTCCTATAAGCATCAGCCTGGCGTAAGGATTTCCTACACCAAAAACAACCTGCCGGCAGGTGCTTCTTAAATCACAACCTGAGCAATCAAGACAAATTTTCCTTAACCGGTCAAGCTGCAATCCAGCATCCTGCTCTTCTGCCG
>PUKR01000262.1 GCA_003552365.1 Syntrophomonadaceae bacterium | reverse complement strand
CCGATCGGCAACCGTCATCCTTCGATTACTCCGTTTGCTACTTTAACTGCCAGTGACGGTTATATAATTGTTGCCGCCGCCAATCAAAAGCTGTGGGAAAAGCTTTGTTATCTCACTGCCCTGGATAATTTAATCGGGGATCCGCGGTTTCAAGATAATGACCTGCGGACGAAAAACTGGAAAGAGCTTGAACCGCTTTTAAACCGGGTATTCAATAAGAAAACTGCCGGAGAATGGATCAGCTTGTTGGAAAGTGAGGGCATTCCATGCGGACTGGTGCAGAACATCTCTCAACTTCTCGAGGATGAACAGGTTCTCGACCGGAACATGATCAGGGACATCAAGGTCAGCGCAGCTTCAGATCAAACTACCAGGGTTGCCGGGATTCCCTATAATTTTTCCACTCCCACCGCAGATCGCTTTACCCCGGCTCCTGAGCTCGGGCAGGATTCGTTTGCGATCTTACAAGATTATGCCGGCTTGAACCGGGAAGAATGCAGGCACTTAAGGGACGAAGGGATCATATAACCACGGGCTTCACCACCCGGCGAGATATTTCGGCTTATTAACTTGCGTAATTTGCACCTTTTCTTTTTGCCCGGGGAGGTGTATAATAAGTAATGCAAACATAAGTTCGCCGAACAGGTGGTCGGTAAGCCATGGGAAACAGTATTATTTTCCTGGCCGACATGGAATCGTTTTATGCCAGTGTAGAAGTTAGTTGCAACCCTTCCCTGCGCGGAAAACCGGTAGCCGTCTGCGGAGATCCGGCCCTGCGCCACGGGATCATTCTTGCTGCCAGCCGCGAAGCCAAGGCTTACGGCATTAAAACCGGGCAACCGGCCTGGGAAGCCAGGCGGATGTGCCCCTGGATAGTGTTTGTTCATCCCCGGATGCAAACCTACATCGACTATTCACTCCGCATTACCCGCATTTTCGAGCAGTTTACCGACCGGGTCTTCCCTTATTCCATCGACGAACAGTTTTTGGACCTTACCGGGGTGCTGGGTATCCTGGGTTCACCGACTGAAATTGCCACCGCTTTAAACAAAAGAATCTGGGAAGCTACCGGCATCCGGTGCCGCATTGGCATGGGGGAAAACCTGCTCCAGGCGAAAATGGCCTGCGACTGCTTTGCCAAGAAAAGCCCCGATGCTTTTTTTGAACTAAGCAGTGCCAATTATGCCCGCCATACCCGGAATTTGCCGATTGGATCTTTGTTCGGGGTTGGCCACCGCATGGAGCGAAACTTTTGGCGCATCGGGGTGCGCACCATCGGGCACCTGGCAGGATTACCGCGAGAAATGCTGCGCCGGCGCTGGGGAGTTAACGGGGAGGTTCTCTGGTTAAATGCCCACGGCATTGATTATTCCTCTATTGACCCGGATGCCGCTTCAGAGCAAAAAGGAATCGGCCACACTGCCACCCTGCCGAGGGATTACTGGAAGCAGGAAGAGATTGAGCTTGTCCTGCTGGAAATGACAGAAGAAGTCTGCCGCCGGGTACGCCGGGAAGCGAAAGTCGGGTCGACAGTTCATCTCTATTGCCGGGGGGCCGACTTTGACCTTCCTTCCGGCTTTTCCCGCCAAAAAAAACTGCCGGAAGCGGCAGCCTCGGTCATGGAAGTTTACCCGGCTGTGCTTTACCTTTTCCGAAAGCACTGGGACAGGAAACCGCTGAGGGCTGTGGGCATCAGCCTGACCGGGCTGACCGCTTACCGCCAGCTGCAGCTCACGTTCTCCGATTACCGTTCAGGGGAAGAGGCTTTAACCAGGGCAATTGACCGGGTGCAGGAGCGTTTCGGCAAAACCAGCATCTTCCGGGCCTCCTCTTTAAATCCGGGCGCCCAGCTTTTCCAGCGCTCCGGAAAGATCGGAGGTCATGATTCGTGAGCCGAAAACTTAACCAGCAATTTAACTGCAGTAAAATGATGCTGCCTGAACACCGCAGCAGTTTAGAGCAGCAAATCTTACGGGAACGGTGCGACCGGGAACTCCGCTATCCGGCATTTGACGAGCAGGAACTGGACCGGCTGCAGCAGCAGCTCGACCTTGCCCTTGCAAACAAGCAGCCGATCCGGGTTACCGTGCTGGAAAACAGCGTCTGCCAAATTTACAGCGGCGTTCCCCTGCGCATCGATCAGGGCACCGGTATAATCGTCCTTTCTACCGGCTGCGGCCGGCGGCAGCCGATTCAGGCGGCACAGGTTGTTGCTCTGGAACAGGCAGATCCCCAATAAGTTTCTGCCGAGCCTGGAAAACCAGGCCTTCTACCATTTCGTCCCGGTTGGCATTTTCCTTGCCGTCATAGTAAACGGTCACGATCGGGATAGCCAAATCATCCTGGAGCGGCTGCTGTTGGGCTTCAACTACCGAACTGGGCATGCAGGTAAAGGGCGCGACAAAAATAGCGCCGGCTACCCGTTCACGGTTGGAAAATGCCGCAGCGCGGCCGATGGTCATCGGCGGTTCGCCGCCGTAATGCCTGGAAACATATTTCACAGCGTGCTCCATGATTTCCCAGGGCGGCGGTTCATGAAGGCCGTCGAGCATCGGCCCGGCCGCATTTTCCAAGGCTTCTTCGTCACGATGGGCAACTTTGAGAAGAAGCGAATAAAGTTTTTGAGCAATATAATCAGCCGGCCTGCGTTTTAATTGAAAGGCCTGCCTGGTTTCATGCAGCATGATGTAAAGGGTGTAGGTAAATATTTCAGTAACCGGGGCTATCGATACTTCACCGCCGGCATTTTCTATTTTCCTGATTACGTCCTGGTTGCAGCGGTTATCTATGCGCACATAGAATTCACCGCCAAGCAGGATTCTTGGTTTGATGCTATTTTCAACCGGTATCTGGTTGAAATCTTCGGCGGCTTCTTTGAGCAGGTTTTCTAACGGCTTCCTGTAGCTGCCTGTGATAATACCGGTTAGCGGTACTTTATAATTTTCCAACAGCCGGTTCAATTTTTCGTTATAATGCTCAAATACACGGTCGGCAGCCCCCGGTTCCAGTTCATAGGGGCGCACCTTGTGCAGCATTTTGTAGAGGATGTCTACCGTTAACTGGGCATTAAATAGACCGATCACAAAGGAATAGCCAAAACGCTTGCCTATATCCTGCAGCTTAACGGCGCACACTTTTTGGTTGCCGTAACCGGCCCTGCATATAGATA
The DNA here is from genome assembly GCA_003552365.1 of Syntrophomonadaceae bacterium. Lineage (GTDB taxonomy): Bacteria > Bacillota > Dethiobacteria > DTU022 > DTU022 > B1SED10-74M. The sequence goes on along the minus strand of PUKR01000262.1, from coordinate 838 downwards.
AAGTTTGCGCCGGGGCATATAACCCGTAACGGCAGGGTCCGCAGGCCCAGCCCTGGAAAAATACATCCCCATCATCGCCCCCGTCGTTTTCTTTCAGGTAACGCAGGTAATCTTGCAGATTTTGTATAAAGGGCAGGCATTCTTCGCCGTTCACATAGCGCTGTGCCAGTGAAAGATCGCCTATTTTACCCCGTGGCAGGACTTCCGCTTCCACACCGTAACTCTTGAACAGAGAAGCAATTACCCTGGAGTGTGCTGAAGGTTCGGGGATCAGGATTTTATTCCAGCTTTCCTGGTCAGCCCTGGTGCTCGCCGAAGACAGCAGTTTAATCCTGCGTGATTCTTCCCTGGAAAGGCAGGTATTTCTAAAAGCTTCCAACCTGGTGATCATCCCCGCCGGGGCGGTGTGTTCATCGAGCGTGAGGCGCAGGTAGCTGGTTATCCCGCTCAGAAAATGCCTTAGCATGGCGTTAGGCCCGCATTTAAAGGGATCCAAAAAGATCATGTTAACCTGGGGCAGGCCGGTCTCTTTTGCTTTCAGGTTTAAAAAGTTTATCAAAATTACCGCAGACAATATCTTTTGCAATTGTGCGGGATAAATGTTATCCATACTTTCAACCTGTTCGTCCAGGTATTTCATAAATTCTTCCCGGTAAGGATCGAGGTAGGGTGAATTGATTTTGCCTGTATACCAGGCTTTGAGGTATACAGTAAAGTACTCGTGCGGCACTGCCATTAAGCCGCTTTGCCGGGCATAGTAGATCGACTTCTTGGAAATAAACTGATCGTAAAGAGTATACCCACGGCTTAAAAAGGCTACCGCAGCACGTTCTGCATT
>PUKR01000001.1 GCA_003552365.1 Syntrophomonadaceae bacterium | reverse complement strand
GTTTTGCTGGGAGACATATTCATATTCGGCAGGGTTGAAGAAGTAATTAAAAATAAACTTGCTGATCAGGGCCAGGTTGACGTGGACAGTTCCTTCCAGCTTGGGTAGTGCCCGGATATCCCTGGTAGCCATTTCAAAATAAGTATCTTTTTCAAAGCCTTTAGCGGCAATAACATCCCATAAGAGCTCTATCACCTGCTCACCCTGGGTGGTCACTTTCATTTTCACCGTGGGGTTATAGAGCAGGTAGCGCCGGTCTTCGGGAGAAGCAACTCGCTGATAGTCAGAAGCTCTCAGGGCAAATAGTTTCATTGCCACCAGGCGGCAGTAAGCATCGGTTATCATCCGGTTGACATGGGGGAAATCGGTTACTTTCATGCCGTATAACTCCCGGTTGGCGGCATGGTTTAAGGCTTCATAAAAGGCATGGGTGCAGATCCCGATCGAAGCCCAGCCCAGGTTATACTTGCCCACATTAACTGTATTAAGGGCTGAATCCCAGGCTTCCTGCCCTACCGAGAGGATATCATCATCTGTAACCGGGTAATCACGCAGGGCAAAATCGGCCACGTATGACTGGGAATTGATCACGTTGTCTTTTAACTCGTAATTTTGATTTTGGTAATTGGCTGCGAAAAATACATAATCCCCGCTGTCGGCCATTTTCCCAAAAGTTGAGACCATTTCCGCCACGTTGCCGTTGCCGATGTAATACTTTTCACCGTTGGCCAGGTACTGCCCGTTTCCCCGGGGAGTAAGAGTCATTTCCGTGGAATAAATATCAGCACCGTGATCCCTTTCTGAAAGGCCGAAAGCAAATACATGGCCGTCTTTTAGCAGTTTAGCCGCCCTTTCACGGGCCTGTTCATTATCGCTCATCCAGATCGGCCCCAGCCCGAGGATACTAACCTGCCAGGTATACCAGTAGTGCAGGCCGTAAAAAGAGAGGACTTCGTTATAGGCACAGTTGCGCCAGGTATCCCAGCGGCACTTTTCTTCCCCTTCTCCAGAGGGAGTTAAAAATTCATAAAATATCTGGTTATCCTTGATAAAATCAAGCAAGTCGGAATACCAAACCCGGTTGCGGTCATCATCTTTTAGTTTTCTTTTTCCCTTGCTTTCAAAAAAATCAATGGTTTTTTTCACCATGTCCCGCGAACGTTGATCAAGATGTTCCCCCTGGAATGTTTTTGGGTTGAACAATAGCAAGTTAAACACCCTCCTCTACAAATATCTTTAGTCTATAGTATATCATCATTTTATCAGGAAAGAAGCACATTTTTTCACAAATTGTTACTGCCCGGCCATAGCCAGGCTCCATGCTTTATTTTGAGCGGGTGACATTGCGGGCAGGTGGTTGTAATGCTCGAATAACCAAAAGAAGCAGGCAGCAACAGGTACTGCAATTTAAAGCAACTTATGTTAGTCTTAACTGGGTGAAGGCATGCGGACAATGGATCCAGTCAGAAATGCAGCAAGGCTGAGACATAATGGAAGTGAAACTGGCCTCACCTTGCAATCACGTGAGTTATAATGAAGGAGGCCAGGACATTGGATTATAGCTTAACTTATGTCGAAATAGATGTCCATTAAGCAACGATTTCTGTAACGATAGCTAATGATGTGAAGATAAAGGTGTAATAGAAAATGACACAACCCGCAAAACAGAAATGGTACCAAAAACACTGGGCCATGCTCCTGGTTATTTCCACTGCATATATTGCAGTATTCGCAAATGTCCAGGGATTCAAGGCCATGCTGCCGCTGGTCCAGGATGAATTTTTAGTAAGCAGAACTTTAGTTGGTTTTTATTCCAGCTTTTACTTTTTAAGTACTGTGGTAATAGCAGTTTTCAGCGGCAAAATTGCCGATTACCTCGGCACAAAAAGAGGTTTGATTTTAGGAGTCGGCATTACCGGCATCATGATTATCCTGCATTCTTTTGCCCCGCTTTTCGGAATAATCCTTTTACTGGCTTTTTTCACCGGGATCGCTTTCAGCTTGATCACCCCTTCTGTCAATAAAGGCGTAATTGAAATGTCCGAGCCTTCGAAAAGAAGTTTTTCCATGGGCATAGTGCACGGCGGTGGCGGTCTGGGCGGATTCATGGGCGCCGTTATGCTCCCCTTTATTGGTGAAATAACCGGCTGGCGGATTGCACTTTTAATCGGAGGTATCTTCGCTGTAATTATTACATTATTCATTTATCGCTTTTACCAGCCGATTTCTTCCGGCAGTGAAACAAATCCTTCAAATCCCAAGGAATCAGTTACCAGCAAGCCTACATCATTAAAACAGGATTTGCTGGCGCTATTAAAAAACCGCTATTTGATCAGTTTTTTTGCCATGGGCATCGTATTTGGCATCAGTATTTCTTCAGTAACCGGTCATTATTCCCTCTTTTTGACCAGAGACCTGGGCACAACCGCTACTTTTGCCGGTTTGGGCCTGGGATTTTTCCATATCGGCGGAGTGGCTGGACAGCCGTTATGGGGCCTGATCAATGAAAAAGTATTTCACGGTAACAGGCGCATCGGGCTCTCACTTTTAGGCATCCTAATTTCAGGCCTGGCTCTATTTTCCGGGTTGGTTGTCAGCAGGTTTTCATTTCCCAACTACGGCCTGATTATTTTTTCATTCCTCTTTGGGTTTTGCACCATGGGAGTAATCGCCATCTATTTTACTTCGGTAAGCGAACTTGTTTCCAGGGAATACATCGGGGTGGTAACCGGACTCGCCCTGATATTCCCCAGGACCAGCACTATTTTTGCCCCACCGCTGTTCGGATTAATTGCCGACCACAGCGGAACTTATGCATTAAGCTGGATTGTTTTGGGAAGTTTTGTTCTTGCCCTTACAATAGCTTTCTTCTGCTACTCCGGCAAAGTTTCACCCGAAGCTTATGACACGCAAAAAAGTTAATCTAGTATTGACATTTTAACTGAGATCTAATTATAATGTTCCTACTATAATACTATTTAAAGTAAAATTTAATGGTATTTCCCTTAATTTGTAAGTCTGCATGCTGCTCGCTTATTGTCAGGCTAAAATTTTTACTTTATGAATTAAGCTGTATTGTTGTTGGCTACCGGGAGGGGTTCATCTTAAAACCTCTAATTGGAATTACCAGTAACACCTCTAAAGATGATTCAATCGGAATAATTACCAGGCAAGGGACGAGAAAACAGGATTGGCATCTTTTAGCAGATGATTATATTAAGTCTGTTGAAAAAGCCGGCGGAGCTCCCTTAATCATTCCAGTCTTAGAAGAAAAAACCAGTATCGAAAAAATCCTTGGGACAATCGACGGGATTATTTTTTCTGGAGGCTTGGATTTAAGCCCCATAGTTTACGGAGAAGCGCCACTCCCCGGAATGGGTTTAATCGATCCTGATAGGGATAAACATGAACTTAAATTAGGGAAGAAAGTGCTTTATGAAATGGACATCCCTGTTCTCGGTATTTGTCGCGGCATGCAGCTTATAAATGTAGCCGCAGGTGGCACTTTATTTCAGGATATCAAGATGTACAGGGAAAGTTCATTTAACCATAGTTTGCTTGATGTGGCTCCAAAAGACTACCTGGCCCACGAAATCTGCATAAGCCCAGAGTCAAAACTTCACAAGATTTTTTATGAAGATAAGTTGATGGTAAACAGTTTCAATCACCAGGCTGTAAAAACTGTCGGCCGAGGATTTATAGTTACCATGGAGGCGAATGACGGTTTAATTGAGGGCATCGAAATACCCGGGGAACGCTTCATAGTAGCCGTGCAGTGGCATCCGGAAATGCTTATAGACAGCCATGACTTTCCGCTTGATCTATTTAGGGAATTCGTTAACCATGCTATTAATAGATAATATCAATGTAAGGGGGAGATAATAAAAATATAGCATAATTAATAGCTTAAGCTTTTTCAGCAGCTTTTGGTGTAAGTAAGTTAGTTTAAATTTAAGGGGGAAGAATTAAATGTTAACCAAAAAATCTTTTGCTTTACTGCTTGCCTTAGCTTTAGTCCTCTC
>PUKR01000002.1 GCA_003552365.1 Syntrophomonadaceae bacterium | reverse complement strand
TTTGAAACTGTAAAGAAACACCCCGAGTATGGTTATGAAATTTTTAAAAAAACAAACCTGTTTGACGCCAGGGCCGGGGCGGTTATCCTGCAGCACCATGAAAGGCACCATGGACAGGGTTATCCCCGGGGATTAAGTGGAGATAAAATTAATCATTTTGCCAAAATTGTCAGTGTGGTTGACGTTTATGACGCCCTCACTTCGGAAAAATTTCACCGTGAAGCTTATTATCCCCATCAGGCCGTGGAGATGCTTATAGCCCGGGGAGGGGAATGTTTTAACATGCACATATTGAATCAATTCCTTTCCGTTATTGCCGCTTACCCTGTAGGGTTCCATGTGTTTTTAAGCAACGGGGAAAGTGGCCTGGTTGTAGCCAACAACCCCGGATTTACTTTGCGTCCGGTGGTCAGGGTTTTATATACCGGAAAAGATTTGGCACCGCATCCTTCACCTTATGAAATAGATCTTTCCCGGGCGCTTGATTTAACAATAACCGGGATTTTAGATTGAAGCCTGTAAACTCTTTTGGAGGTAAGCCTTTATGGAAACAGGTAGGAGTAAAAAAAATAATAATCCGGGAATTATTGAGGGCAATGAAAAAGATCTTGGTTTTTTTTCTGTGATCAGTGATTTTCTAGACTGCCTGGTGGTCATCCTTGATCAACAGGGGAAGATCGTTTATTACAATCAATTTTGCGAAAAAATAACCGGCTATTCCTTTGACGAGGTAAGGGACAAATGTTACTGGGAAATTTTTTGTCTTCCTGAAGAAAAAGAGCTCTATAAAGCTTTTTTTAAGATGCTCGAAGTAGATCAGTATCCCCTTGAAATAGAAACACAGGTAAAAGACAAACATGAAAAGACTGCAACTATATTATGGAAATATAACGCCCTGCAGCCAAATAACGGGGACAAGTTATATCATGTTTTGTCCGGGACTGATATTACCAATTACGATCGGGCAAATAAAGAGTTACAAAAAATCGGGGAAAAGTATCGCACCATTATACACGTGTCTCCCGTTTCGGTTATTTCTTTGACTACAGATTTTAGGATAAAAAGCTGGAGTTCTGCGGCTGAAAAGCTTTTAGGATGGACGGAAAAAGAAGTTCTTGATCAGAGTATTTTTTTCGTATTAGGCAATAGTGACTCTTTTTTTGAGAATTCCTGTTTGGATACGGTTTATGGAAAGACTACCTGCGATCTCGAACTATCATGTGCTAAAAAAGATGGCACACCACTATGCCTGAACCTCTATATGGCTCCCATGCGTGATTTTAGCGGGGGTGTTGAAGGCATTGTCATCATTGCCCTGGATATTACTGAACGTAAAAAAGCTGAAAACTTGTTGAATTTTCAGGTACAGGTGGAAAAGCTTATCGCAAATGTTTCTTCATACTTTGCCAGTCTTCCAGCAGAGCACTTAAATGACGGGATAAACGATGTGCTCGACATGGTGGGTCGTTTTTTACAGGTAGACAGAGGTTGCGTGATTAAAATTTCTGCAGACGGAAAATTAAGCAATATAAGCCATAAATGGAGTGCAGATGGGATCAAACCGGTAAATGAAGAGGGTAAGTTGCAGGATTTAAACCAGCTTGCCTGGTTGAGGGAAAAGCTGCACTTTAAAAGTTGTATCAGTATATCCGATGTAGAAAAACTGCCGCCCGAAGCCGAAAAGGAAAAGAATGAATTAAAAGCGCAAATGATAAAATCTTTAATATGCGTGCCGCTGTTTAAAGAAGGAGAACTTTTTGGGGTGGTTGGTTTTGATACGGTTACCGGTGAAAAAGCATGGAATAATGAGCATAAAAAACTGCTAGTTGTCATCGCGGAATTGATTGCAAGCGCTTTCTTCCGCTACCTGGCCCACCTGGAAATCAGCTATATGAGCTTCCATGATCAGCTAACCGGCCTTTATAACCGGCACTTTTTAGCCGAGGAAATGAAAAGGCTTGATACTGCAAGGCAGCTGCCTTTAAGCATTATCATGGCCGACTTGAACGGGCTGAAACTGGTAAATGATATTTACGGGCACATCAAAGGTGACGAGTTGCTCAAGCAGGCCGCTTCGATCCTTGGCCATTCATGCCGTGAAGAAGATATTATCGCCCGCTGGGGAGGCGATGAATTTATTGTCCTTTTACCTAATACTTCCCTGCAAAAAGCCAATACGATTAAAAAGCGGATCCAGGAAAATTGTTCCGGCAATTATGCCGGTGACTTACCAGTATCGATTGCCCTGGGGGCTGCCTGTAAGTGGAAGAAAGATGATGATCTGCAAATGATCCTGAAAAAAGCCGAAGACAACATGTACTCGCAAAAATTGGCCCAAAGCCGCAGTACCAGCAATGCGGTCCTTTCCGCCCTGGTTAATACACTGGCTGACAAGAGCTTTGAAACAGAAGAGCATATCCGTAAACTCCAGGAGATAACAGGAAAGATTGCCGGTGCGCTTGAACTTTCCGAAATTGAACTTAACCGTTTAGAGTTACTGGTTTCATTACATGATATCGGAAAGATTAATATTTCCAAGGATGTTTTAACTAAAAGCAGTCCCCTAACCGAAGCAGAATGGGAAAGTATTAAAAGACATCCCGAGACCGGGTTCCGTTTTGTTAGGGCTACCGACGAGTTTGGCCAGGTGGCGGAAGAGATTTTAGCCCACCACGAAAATTATGATGGGTCAGGTTATCCGCGGGGTCTGAAAGGGATGGAGATCCCGCTCTTATCACGTATATTGACGGTAGCTGATGCCTGTGAAGTGATGGAAAGCGGCAGGCCTTATAGGAGAAAAATGAATAAGGAGGAAATAGTGGCCGAGTTCAAGAGGTGCTCGGGCAGCCAGTTTGATCCCGAACTGGTAAAGATACTGTTGGCCGTTTTGGCCGAAGAAGAATAAATCAATAAACTTATTGGCCTATTTATTATGACTGCTAAACCTTCTTCACTCTAATCCCGGCAATTCAATCAACAGCTGTTATTGGTTGTGCAAATTTTTTATCTTAAAAACGCCACCTGGGTCCATCCCGGGTATCTTCAACCTCTATTCCGGCTTCCTGTAGAATAGAGCGAATTTGATCGGCTTCGGGCCATTTTTTTTCCCGGCGGTAATGCTCTCTTAATTCTAATAGTTTTTTTACCAGCTCATTAAATATCCGGGGGACTATCTTTGTAGCCTGTTCTATGCCGCTACCGGTTAAAACAATCATTTCCCGGTAGATTTCCCTGCCCTGTGAAACAAACTCCGGGTTCTCCAGGTCCAGCTGGGCCTGCCATAGCAACCTGTCCGTTTCAAGCAGCAGGGTGGTCATTGATGCGGTATCATTTTGTTCCAGGGCCTGCTTAAAAGATTCTTCAATACTATGCATCCGGGCCCAAAAAGATGGCTTTTCTTTTTCGGAGGCTTCTGAAGATAGTGGTGAGCCACCTGGTTTAGTATTGGCCCCCTTTGCCTGGGGAGCGGTGTGACCGAGGATCTCTTCAAACGTAAATTTTTCACCGCGTTGATAGTATTGTTCTTTCCCCCTGCGCCTGATAATTGCCCTGCCCAGGCCTTCTACTGAAGCTTGCCGGGAAGAAAAATCGAGGATGCAGGCGGTGTGCTCATCAAGTCCAAGTATAGTAGTGTCTTCAGGAAGCTGAGCTTCCAGCGCCCGGAAGCGGTTTTCTCCCATATAGCAATAACGGGTGTCGTGGTTTCCACCTTCTGCGTTGTTCCAGTGGGGTATAACCACTAATTCAAGGCCGAGATGACCTAAAATGTTTAGACCTTCAACCCAGTGCAGCGATTCACCTACTTTATAGATTTCATATACAGGAAGGGTGTGGGTCCCTACGGTAAGTGCCGCTGCGCTGGCCACGGTCAGGCAGCCTCCTCTTTTGACCATGGCGCTTAGTAAAAAGGGAACCGGGGTTTCTTTTAGTTGACGAACCGTGTAAGTAGGGCTTCCCGGGCCCAGCAGGACGTAACCGGCTTCACTGAGCAAACGGAACACCTTTTCGCCCTCCGGAGAACCTGCTTTTTCAGCTGATTTAAA
>PUKR01000028.1 GCA_003552365.1 Syntrophomonadaceae bacterium | reverse complement strand
TTGGCTGCAGGTGGACATGTACTTTTTGAAGATGTGCCGGGAGTGGGGAAAACCACCCTGGTTAAAGCCCTGGCCAAAGCCACCGGGTGCAGTTTTAAACGGATCCAGTGTACCCCGGATTTATTGCCCACCGATATCAGCGGGGTTTCTATTTACAACCATAAAACCGGGGAGTGGATTTTTCAAAAAGGTCCTGTCTTTACACAGGTCCTATTAGCTGATGAAATTAACCGCACCTCCCCGAAAACCCAGTCGGCCCTGCTGGAGGCAATGCAGGAAAAACAGGTTACCGCTGACGGAATCACCTTTACCCTGGAAGAACCTTTTTTAGTAATTGCCACTCAAAACCCGCGTGAATATGAAGGAACTTTCCCTTTGCCTGAATCTCAGTTAGACCGGTTTACCATGCGCCTTTCCCTGGGGTATCCCCCGCCTGAAAGTGAAATCCTGATTTTAAAGGATATTTCAAGGGATGACCTGCTTGACCGGGTAGAACAGGTAATGGCCCCTGAAGAGCTTGGTAAGATCCGGGAAGAAACGGGTAAGGTTTATATTGATAACAGTTTACTGGAATATGTGACCACTCTTTCTACCGCTACCAGGGAACATGAAAATATTGCCCTCGGGATCAGTCCTCGCGGTAGCCTGCATCTCATCCAGTGTGCCAGATCCCGGGCCTACATGCAGGGCAGGGATTTTGTTTTGCCGGATGATATCCAGGAATTAATTGCCCCTGTTTTTGGGCACCGCTTAATTTTGAACCAGGCTGTTTTCTTTGAAAATATTGATGTATCTTCTGTGTTGAAAGAAATTGTCTCCAGGGTCCAGGTGCCTGGAAATGTCGGTGAGAGATGAACAGTGAAGATCAAACAAGGATAAGGCTGGTTAATTTATATTACTGGGCCGGTTTGATTATTGTTTTTGGACTGGCTGTATTCACCGGGGTGCCTGTTTTCTGGATTGCTTTTTGGTTTCTTCTGTTCTGGGCTTTATGTTCTTTACTTTGGTTGATGAACCTGGCAAAAAACATGGAATTTGTTGTTACGGTGTATCCCCGGGAAACCGCAAGATATGGTTCTGTCAACCTGGAGCTGAGGGTCATCAATGATTCATTCCTGCCCCTTCCATACGCCGAGTTTCAAATTGAAAACCTGGATGAAGAAAAGTTTAGCAGTAATTACCATAACCAGGGCAGCTCCTATGCCGGGCAGGAAGGAAGCCGGGAGCAGAAACGGATAAAAACCCCGGGCAAAAATGATGAAAAAGATGAAGAAAAAATAGAATTTGACGATAACTACCCTCTGGGGTCATGGAAAGTTCAGTACCGGTTAAAATGTTTTAGAAGGGGGCATCATTACCTCGGGCCTTTCCGGGTGAAGCTGTACACTCTTTTTGGAGCCCTGGCGGTGGATAAAATTTTTTCCGGCAGCAGATCATTTGTCGTTTATCCCCGGGCACTGCCTTTCTCGGGAAGGTATAATGTTGAAAGCGTGGAGCCGCATGGGGCAAGGAGGAATATATTAAGCAACCCTTTCAGCCAGTTCGATTACACAGAGAGTTACGATTTGCGGCCATTTTATCCCGGGGATCCTTTTAAGTTAATCAACTGGAAGGTTTCTGCCAGGCAGGGAGAAATCTATGTCAAGCGGCCGGATGTTACCAGCCAAATCAAGATTGTGATCGGGGTCGAGTTTTCAGAAGCGCATTATTCTTCCAGGGAAGAGCAGGACCAGGTCCTGGAAAAGGTGCTTTCCCTGGCAGCGCATTTACTGATGAATCGCTACCAGGTGGGGCTTTTAACCTATGACGGGCGGCAGCACTACCTGCCTCCGGGCAGAGGGGAGAAACAGTTTAACTTAATCAGAAAAATATTTACCGATTTAAAACCGGGCTGCCGGGGTTCTCTTTTAAAACACACTGTTTACAATCGCTGGGCCGCGCGTGACCGGTTAATCTGGGTGACCCCCGGTCTTGATCAGGAATATTTAAATGGTTTAAGCTATATAACACAACCCGGGCAAAAACTTTCGCTCATGGTAACCGGTGAAGATTACCGGTTGGAGTATAATAACCTGTTGGCCCATTTTTACTTGTGGCAGCTTATATTTAAGAATGACCGGGTTACGGTAAAGCGGGTGGAAACCTCATGGCTATAAAAAGAATCTGGAGTTTGGAATTATGGCTGCTGATTTTTATGGTGGCTACCTTGATGCTTTCAATTACCAATCATACCAGGCATGTGCCGCATTGGAGCCTCTGGGTGGCTGCGGGCTTACTGGCTTTTTTCTTTTTAGCCCGCCCTAAATTAACGGGAGCCTTGATTGTTTCAATCCCGGCAGTGATGCTTGTTCTAGCCCATGGCTTTGATTTGGCCGTTTACAGCCCACTGGTCTTTGCCGGTGAACTGGGAAATGAACTGGTTACCTGGATTTTTAATACCAGGAATGCCGGTGTGCGTCTGGTTTGGACCTTTACCTCACTTGCAGTTTTTTTAATTGTTTACATGCAGCTGCTTTTAATTTCCAGGGGAAAAAATATCGCACCGCTGGTTGTTTTCGGGTTGGTTACTTATACCGTGCTCTGGTATAATCGCTTTTCCGATGTGGAATCAGGTATGTTCATGTTTTTTGCGCTGGCCTTTCCCACTGCTTCTTTTCTGTATATTCGCAGGCAAAGCAATTTAAACCGGTTCTGGTATAAAGCCGGTATTCTTGGCTTAAGCATAATTTCCGCTTTCATCGTATCAATTACACCCTGGGACTTAGACCGCCTGGAAGTTCCCGGGGGGTTAAGGTTGCTTACCGACCCTCATGCAGAAGACGCAGCCCCGGGCGGAGATGGAGAAGGCGACGGGTTTGCGGTTACGGGAAGGGTGACCGGGTATTCTCCCGGGGGGGACCTTGGCGGGAGCATGACCGATTCGCATGAAACGGTGATGCACCTGGAATTGATCGACGGGATTTTCCCTTCTTCACTTTATTTGAGGGGGCGGGCCAGCGATTATTACACCGGCCATTCCTGGGAAAAACAGGAGGCGGAACCGGTTGAAGACCTTGATGGTGCTTTCAATAACATGAAAGTTTATGAAAACAAGCTTGAAATGAGAGTCGATTATTTGGAGGCGGAAGAAGATCTGTTCAGCTTATTTCCGCCGACTATGATTGAAATGGCCGGCAGCCGGGAAGATGATGCCGATGATTTGGACTATGTTCTGGACAGCTTCGGCAACGTGCAGAGTTCCGATCCTGAATTTTCCGGGGAATATATAATCGAAGGAAAAACTATCACCAGGCTGGACCTGGACCAAAAAGAGCCGCGGAGTGAACTGGAAAAAGATTTGGAACACCTTTCCCCTTTTCTACAGATCCCTGATCAACTGCCGGAAAGGGTTAAGGAACTGGCTTTTGAAATAACTGCTGATGCCGAAAGCGATCGGCAGATGGCGGGAAAAATCGAAAACTTTTTAAGGCAGTTCCCCTATACCAGGGAAACACCGGCTTTGCCGCCCGGTGAAGATTTTGTGGATCACTTTTTATTTGAACTTGGAGAAGGTTACTGTACCTATTATGCTTCAGCAATGGTTGTTTTACTGCGCTTGAATGACATCCCCGCCCGCTATATAGAAGGTTACCGGGTGGATCACCATTTTGAAGAACATCACATGCACATGCATCCCGATGATCCTGATATGCGCCAGTCGGTTAGACGCATAAACGTTAGAAAAAGCAGTGCCCATGCATGGGTGGAGGCATACCTGCAGGGTTACGGCTGGGTTGCGTATGAACCGACAGCCAGGTACGGGATTCCTTTAATGATTACCGAAAGGGAGGAAGAAGACGTAGAGAGGGAGGAAGAAGAAGCTGTTTTAACTGATGAGGAAGAGGAGAAAACCGGTTTTGGGCTAGTGAACTTTTTTACCGGGATGGCCCTGCTGGCCGGGTTGCCTCTTGTGGTTTCTTGTTCCTGGCTTTATTTTAAACTGGGCCGAAGTGAACTACCAGAAGATACATATAACCGGGTGGTAAAGGTAAAAGCTTCTTTCGG
>PUKR01000046.1 GCA_003552365.1 Syntrophomonadaceae bacterium | reverse complement strand
GGCCAAGGTCCTTTAAAGCTTGAACCCGAGTGGTTCCCGATAGAAATTGCCGGCACTTTCAAGGTAGCTTGCGCCCAGGAAGTTTACAGGGTGCCTGTTGCCTTATCTTTTTTAAAAAGGGGAGGGAAAAGCCTTGCTTGCTTTTCCCTCCCCTAAAACTAACTGTTTTATTGTTATATTAACTTTTGTGTCTTGATTTACCTGTGCTTGCTATTCAGTTTCAGTCGGTTCTTCGCTGGTAACGCTGATCTCTACGTTATAGTCAGGTGGTAGAATATTTGCTGCATCAGTAAGGGTAAGTGCTGCGTTGATAGTTGCTTCTTCTCCGGGTTCAACATTACCGGCCCTGCCTGATCCTCTGATTCCTTCTTCTACTTCCTCAAGGTCAACCCTGAGGGCTGCGTTTTCTGCCCCGGTGTTTTCAACTGTAACGTCAAAGTCCATCAACTCGTCGTCCCTGACAACCGAGACGCCGGTTATGCCGTATTCTTAGCCTTCAGCTTCATACATGATTGAGGTTCCCTCAAACACAACTTCTTCTTCCTCGTTTTCATCGACTTCTTCTTCATTTTCTTCTTCTTCGACTACTTCTCCGGGCGGTTCATATGTTTCACAACCTGCGAATAGCAAGGCAAGAACGATTACAGGCACAATCATTAACATCGTTAGCTTATTCATTAAGAATACCCCCTGAAAATTTAGTTTCTAATGTTGTTACAACAGTTTACTATTTTTTTTACGATTTTTCAGGAGATATAACACCCCCTACGTTTAGCGCAGCTTTATTGATTAAAAGGCTGCTTCGAATTTTAAGGGATTTTGGTTTAGTTGTATCCTTTTTCTTCCAACCAGTCAATGTAATCCGGGACCACGGTATCGTTTACATTCATAAAGAAGTCCCAGGTTTCTTCACTGTCCAGGAAGTGGACGACAACTCCCATTTCATCGAATTCCTCGAGCAATTCCGGGTGTCCGGAGAGGTCTTCCATTGCGCTTTCCAGGGCGCTAACCAGGTCCGGATCAGTGCCGGGCAATGCCCACATGCCGATTGGATGAGGCTCCTGGCCTTCCGGAATGCCGAATTCCTCGACATTTGGCACATCTTCCATTAATGGAGTTCTCTCTACAAGCGGGTTGGTGTTTGCTACGGCCCATAATTCCCCATCGGCAACCAGCGGGGATGCTGCTGCTAGGCTCAAGTGCCCGGCGTCAACATGTTCACCGGTCAAGTTCATGGCCACGTCGGCGCCGCCTTCCAGTCCAACGAATTCATAGTCAAGCTCGTCGGGCGGCAGGATTTGCTCTACGGCGTAATGCCTGACGTTACCTTCACCCTGGCCGCCAAAGACGATTTCACCGGGATTGTCTTCAATATATTGAACCATTGCTTCAAAGTCATCTTCCCAGGGTGCCCCGGGCCTTGCGCCGAGTACAAAAGTAGGTGCGCAGAAGGTTGCAACCGGCTCAAAGTCTTCAATCGTATAACCCCTGTAGTCCTGGGCCGGTTCGAACAGCAGCGGCCCGCTGTGACCCCAGAAAAGGATGTTATCTTCAGGATCTACTTCCTGGGAGACGTGGTATGCCGCTTCCGTGCTCATTCCGCCCGGCATGTTAACAACATTGATGGTGATTTCATGTTCTTCTGCCATGTAACGGGCCAGGTAGCGGGCGGTCAAGTCATTTGATCCACCGGCAGCGAATCCGACAATCAAATCAATTTCATACTCCGGGTCTTCCGGCTCCTCAACTTCTACCTCTTCTTCCGGCTCCTCTTCCGGCTCCTCCACAACTTCTTCGGGCTCTTCACAGCCGCTCAGGGCTGCCATCGACAGGACAAATACCAGTGAAAGCATAATAATCAAGATGTTCCTGGTTTTCATGCATAGTTCCCCCTTTAAAATAAATCATTCACTCAAACTGCCAACTTCTCTCAAATGGATTTGCAAATATTTTTTTTCGCATCACCTCCACTTATCCATTTATGATCATTGCTGTCCGGACTTTCGACGCCTGGTAACAAAAAAGACGATCGCTATTATCGCAACTATCCATAAGGTTTGCGAGATTGGACTGCCAAAGAAGAAAGTTATATCGCCCCTGGCCATAGTTATTGCCTGCCTGAAATTGGCTTCGAAAAGTGGTGTAACCAGGAAGGCCAGGACCAACGGGCCATCCGGCAGCTTGAACCATTTAAAGAAATACCCGATTACCCCGGCCGCCAGACAAATAACAATGTCAAAAGGCCGGTGGTTTAACGCATACATACCGATAACAATAACCAGGGCTATTACCGGCCAAAGCACGGATGCCGGTATCCTGGTTAACTTGGAATATACCGGGATTAAAAGTTTGCCCAGAATCAGGTTGAATGGGTTAGCCAGAATCAGCAATAAGAACAGGGTATAAACCGCTTCGGTATGATCGACGACTGTCCTGGGGCCGAGCGGAATCCCTTCCATGATCAGGGCTGCCATTAACAGCGCGGCGATGGAACTGCCCGGAATGCCGAATGTGAGCATGGGGATGAAGGTGGCCCCACAGGTGGCGTTATTGGCTGTTTCAGCGGTGGCCACTCCTTCCAGGGCTCCTTTTCCATAGTTTTCGTCTTTGCTGATCTGGCTGACCACGCTGTAAGCAGTGTAAGAACAAAGGGTTGCCCCCGGTCCGGGTAGAGCCCCGAGCAGGGTGCCGGTAATGGTCCCCAGGCCGAGGCCTCTCCAGCTGCTGATAAATTCTTTGAAGGTCAAACCCTCTTCTTTTTTCTTCATTAATTCTTTTGGGTCTTCCCCGCTGACTTCAGGTTTCGTAGGTTTTGTGATCACCCCGTGGATTTCTTTGATAATGTTGGGTAAGGCAAAGAAACCGACCAGCAGCGGAACCAGCTCAATTCCTGCTTCCAGCTGCCTCAAGCCGAAGGTAAAGCGGATTCCCCCGGTAAGAATGTCACGGCCGATTATAGCCAGGAAAAAACCGATTCCCGCAGAAATAATTCCCTTCCCCGGGTTTTGGGCGGTAAATACAACCACCAGCGACAGGGCGACGAAATAAAGGGCGGTTAACTCGGCCGGCCCAAAACGCGGCGCCACTGCACCGATCGGGACTACCAGGAAAATTAAAACAATGTCGCTGATAACATCGCCGGTGATAGAAGAGTAAAGCCCCATTTGAAGGGCTTTTTTCCCTTTGCCCAGTTGTGTGAGCGCATGGCCGTCTTTAACCGTTGCCGCCGCGCCGGATGTGCCAGGCGTCCCAAAGCTGATTGCGGTAATTGACCCGCCAAAGGTCCCGCCTTTATAGGTGCCGATCAAAAGGCCCATGGTTTGATGCAGCGGGAGGACAAAAGAAAATGGTAATACCAGGGCTATCGGCAAACTATGGGCAAGCCCGGGGATCGCTCCTACCGAAATGCCGATAAGGACTCCCAGCATGATAAACAAAACGGTATCCAGGGCAAACACCATATAAAAAGCTTCTCGCATTGCATCCATTTCAAACATAAAGGTTCCTCCTAAGGAAGTGGTGTCGTTGGCATGTGCATGCCCAGCAGTTCAATAAACAGTAGCTGAATGCAGGCAGTTATAAGCAGGGCTGCTCCGGTCAGTTTGCCTAGTTTAATTGCAAGAGGTTGATTGGAAACCTGCGCTTTTTCGTCACGCAGGCTGACCCATATCCACCATAAGCTAAGGAAGATAAAGGTAGAGGTTAGTATGCCGATATTTCTAAAAGCCCAGCCGTAAAGCCACATCGCTAAAACTATTCCCGCAATATAAGGGAGAAGGTTTTCCCTGGGGGGTAAGTCTTTTTTTTCCGGGTCTTCAAGTAAGTCTTTAATTAAAACTAAAATTCCGCCGGCGGCGATTAAGCCTAAAGCGATGCGGGGAATAAAAACTTCTAAAGGCCTTAAATTCATTGAGTAAGACCAGATAAAGCCGGCAGCTGCCAGGACGAAGAGGATAATTCCCACAATGCCGTTTGAAGACAATCTGTTTTTCATTATTTAGTAATCACTCCTTATGAGTGTTAGCTTACAAGTATTGTCACAGG
>PUKR01000178.1 GCA_003552365.1 Syntrophomonadaceae bacterium | reverse complement strand
TTAAAATACCGATCCCCTTTTTTGCCGCCAGACCGCTGCGGGGCCTGATCTGCAGTTCATAACCGTCCGGAACCGCCACCAGCAGTCCGGTGGGAATCAGGGATACCTCTCCCGGCAGAACCGTGGTAAGCTCTTTTACTGCGGCATAGAGATCCATCCCGGCCGCTCCCCCGGTCATGTAGCGGGGCATATTAATATCGGCTGCGTGATCGGCTTTTTTAATCGGCAGCCGCACTATATTTTGTGCCATCGGTTTCTGTCCTCTCTTTCGCTTTTGACACCGGAAAAAAGCGCGCAGATCATGACATAGCGGTTGATTGCACACCCTTCCTGGCAGATCTTCCCGAACAGCACAATCATTATTTTATGCACTGTTAGGGATAATTAACTCAGGGAAGTGAAAAACAAGAACAAGTAAAGACGCAGGCTTTACAATAAAAGCTTCCTAAAATAAGCATTCTTTTCAGGATGCTTGTGTAGAACGAAGTTTACTTAAGTCAAAAGGCGGCCGGCAGAACCCTGGCCGCCAGAGTTATTTAATTATTATTTATTCCTGTCGGGCCTGCCGCCTTTTCGATCGCCTCCACGGGATGAACCACCTCGCGGCGGTTTCCCGGAGCCGCCTTTTTTATCGTACGGCTTTCTCGGCGGGCCACTACCCCTGGGTTTACCCGTATCACTGCCCGGCGGTTTACTAAGCAGCGCTTTGCGAGAAAGATCGATCCGGCCCCGATCATCTATATCAAGTACTTTCACTTCAACCTCGTCGCCTAAATTAAGCACATCTTCGGTTTTTTCAACCCGGTCGTGATCTAGATGTGAAATATGGACAAGACCTTCTTTACCCGGCAGCAGTTCCACAAAAGCACCATACTTTTCTACCCTGGTAACTTTGCCGGTATAAACTTCTCCGGGCTCGACTTCTTTAACCAGCGTTTCAACCATTTGCCTGGCCTTCTCTCCGTTTTCCGGGTCAACTGAAGCAATAAAAACCTTTCCTTCCGGATCTATATCAATATCTACACCGGTATCGGCAATAATTTTATTGATCATTTTGCCTCCCGGCCCGATTACGTCTCGAATCTTATCCACCGGAATTTGCAGCTTAATCATTCTCGGCGCATTGGGAGACAATTCAGCTCGCGGTTCACTGATTGCTTCAGCCATTTTATCCAGGATATACCTGTAGCCGGTATCGGCCCGGTCCAGGGCTTTTTCTAATATCTCCCTTGAAATACCCTCAATTTTGATATCCATCTGCAGGGCGGTAATTCCTTTTTCCGTTCCGGCTACCTTGAAATCCATGTCGCCCAAGAAGTCTTCTACACCCTGGATATCTGAAAGGATTACTACATCTTCGCCCTCTTTAATCAGCCCCATGGCAATACCGCTTACTGCTCTTTTAACCGGAACACCGGTATCCATCATTGCCATCGATGATGAACAAACACTGCCCATCGAGGTGGACCCGTTCGATTCAAGAACCTCCGAAACCAGGCGCACCGTATAGGGAAATTCGTCCTCGGAGGGCACCACCGGTTCAAGGGCCCTTTCGGCAAGGGCGCCATGGCCGATTTCCCTTCTGCCGGGGCCTCGCATAAAGCCTGCTTCGCCAACACTGTAGGGCGGGAAATTATAATGGTGCATAAAACGTTTGGATTCTTCCAGGCCGAGTCCGTCCAAAATCTGCACGTCCCGCAGGGCGGACAAGGTGCAGATACTTAAAACCTGGGTCTGTCCGCGGGTGAAAATCGCCGAACCATGAGTGCGCGGCAAAACTGAGGCTTCACTTTCAATTGGACGAATTTCTTCCGGCTTGCGCCCATCAGCGCGCAAGCTTTCAGTAATAACCAGGTTGCGAAGAGTCTTTTTAAGTGCATCCTCAAATATCTTGCGCAGTTCGCTTTCTCTATCCGGATACTCTTCTTCCGGGTATACTTCAAGGTATTTTTCAATGATTTCATTTTTAATTGCGGCAAGCCGGTCTTCCCGCTCCTGCTTATCTTTAATGGTCAGGGCGCCTTTAATCCCTTCCCTGACCTCGGGTTCAACCCTCTCAACCATTTCCTGCGGCAATTCCACTTTTTCAACTTCCATTTTTTCACAACCGACATCATTAACCATTTCTTCCTGCTGGGCTACAATTTCCTTAATAGAATCGTGACCGGTTTCAATACATTTCAGGACCTCTTCTTTACTTATTTCCTGGGAACCGGCTTCCACCATCATCACTGCTTCTTTAGTACCGGCCAGCATTAAATGCAAATCGCTCTGGTCCAACTGCTCCTGGGTAGGATTAACGACCGGTTCTCCGTCCACCAGGCCCACTATAACCGCGGCAACCGGTCCGCCAAAAGGTATCTTGGAAATAGAAAGGGCAGCCGATGCGCCAATTATTGAAAGCGGTTCCGGCGGGCAATCCTGGTCCATTGAGAGCACTGTGCTCACGATATGAACCTGGTTACGAAATTCTTTCGGAAACAGGGGCCGTAAAGATCTGTCAGTCAACCGGCAGCCAAGGATCGCCCGCTCGGTTGGCCGCCCTTCCCTCTTTATGAATCCACCGGGTATCCTGCCGACAGCATAAAGACGCTCTTCATAATCAACCGTCAACGGGAAAAAGTCGATTCCTTCGCGTGGTTCATCGGCAACTGTTGCCGTAACCAAAACAACCGTATCACCATATTGCACTTTAACAGCGCCGCTGGCCTGCTTGGCCATTTTGCCTGTTTCCATGGTCATTGTTCTTCCCTGTAATTCCAGGTTATAAGATTTCATTTCCTAAAAACTCCTCTCACTTGCTCTTGTTTATAACCATAAACACGGGGGTAACCCCCCGTGTTCTATTGCTCGCTTACTTCCTCAGGCCGAGCCTGCCTAAAAGTTCCTGGTAACGTTCAGGATACTTATTACGCAGGTAGTTTAGTAAACCCCGCCTGCGCCCGACCATTTTTAACAAGCCTCGCTGTGAATGCACATCCTTTTTATGGTTTTTAAGGTGCTCGGTCAAGTAATTAATTCTTTCGGTTAAAAGGGCAATTTGCACTTCCGGGGAACCGGTGTCGCCCTCGTGCAGTTTAAACTGCTCAATAATATCCTGTTTGCGTTCCTGATCCAACATTAATAATTCCTCCCTATAAGTAATCGCCGCATGCCAAGTATGGCGCCGGGAGGTCGCTATACCTAGCCCGCGGTTCTAACTATTGAGATTTTAGCACACTGCAACCTGCTTGTAAAGAATTGCTAATACCTTTATTTTCCTGCGCTAAACTCTCAATTATTTTTATACCCACTTCGATATCTTTGCCGATTTGAGCTTTTAACTGTTCCGCAGATGCAAAGGTCCGTGTATCCCTTAATTTTTCAAGAAAACAAAGCCTGATTTCATAATTGTAAATAGTACCGTTAAAATCTAAAATATGGGTTTCCACTGTCGAATCGTGCCGGGAAAATGTAGGCCGGGAACCTACATTGGTAACTCCAAAAAAAGGACCGTTTCCCAGGTTCTCAACCGCAGTTAAATATACACCTTTACCGGGCCATAGCAGCCGTGGGGAAGCGTTAATGTTTGCTGTAGGATAGGTTGCCCTTTTCCCGGTTCCATATCCTTTCACCACCCGGCCATACCTGAAAAAATGATAATTAAGCAGTCCGGCAGCTTCCCTCACCGAACCGGAAAGAAGCAACGATCTTATCTTTGAACTGCTCACAGCTTTACCGGACCAGCTCTGCATGGGGATTATTCCAACCTCAAACCCGAGCTTTTCACCCCAATATTTTAAAGTTTCCGCTTTACCGGCTCCCTGCTGGCCAAAGGTATAGTTTTCGCCAACAAATACTCCACTTATTTTGAGCCTGTCCAGTAGAATCTGCCGGGTAAATTTTTCCGGGGATAATTTGGCCACACTATGGTTGAAAGGCTCAACAACCAGGTAATCAAGGCCCATTGTTGACATGATCTCTGCCCGGTCGGCTATATCCGTAAGCAGGCAAAGCGGTTGTTCCGGACGCAAAGCCACCAGGGGATGGGGATCAAAAACCAGGGCTGCAC
>PUKR01000008.1 GCA_003552365.1 Syntrophomonadaceae bacterium | reverse complement strand
TGGATATTAAAAAAGCCCAGTACATGGAACAAAAGCTGGGAGAAATATATACGGGGATTATCAATGGCGTTACCAACTTTGGCTTTTTCGTCGAACTTGATAATACGGTAGAAGGGATGGTCCCGGTTACCGAGCTGACAGACGATTACTATGTATACAATGAAAAAGCGGCGAACCTGGTCGGCGAAAGGACCCGCAAAACTTACCGGCTTGGCGACACCATCCAGGTGCAGGTGATCAGGGCCAGCAAAGAAGAAGGCAGGGTGGCATTTGCCCCTGTGGAATCAAGCGAAAGTTCCGGAGTATCGGAAGGGTAGAATGGTTGATCAGGGATGGATGACATCACCGGAGCAAAGATGGTATTATTTACAATGAAAGAAGCAATAATTGCCTGCAGCATAACTAGCTGTTTTTACATGTATCAGCTGCCCGCGGAAAATAAAATAAAAAGGAGGAAATTAAATGGATATTTATAAGACCTTGCAGGAAAGAAGAAGCGTAAGGAAGTTCATGGGCGACCCGGTGCCGCAAGATAAGCTGGAACGTATACTTGATGCAGGGCGGTTAGCCCCTTCCTGGAGCAACAAGCAGTGCTGGAGATTTATCGTGGTTAAAGATCCGGAAAGAAAAGAAAAATTGGCTGAAAGCATGCCTGAAAGCAACCCTGCAAGAAAGGCGATCGGCCAAACAGCGCCTGCCGTGATTGTCCTGTGCGCGGACCCGGAAGCATCTGGCAAACAGGATGGTAAAGATTACTACCTGCTTGATTCGGGGTTGGCGATGCAGCAGCTGATGCTGGCCGCACATGCTGAAGGACTGGGCACCTGCTGGATAGCCTGGTTTGATGAGTCCAGGGTCCGTGAAGCTTGTGAGGTGCCCGAAGATTACAGGGTGGTAGCCTTAACTCCACTGGGTTACCCGGAAAAAGATCCTTCTCCCAAACCGCGCAAGGAATTGGAAGAAATTGTTTATGAAGAAAAATGGGGAAACGAGATATCTTCTAAATAGTATTTTGATCTGCTTTCAACCTGGATTATGGCGTATTCAAGTGCCTGGAGGTAAACATGGAGAAAGTTATTAGTAAAAACCGTAAAGCAAGACATGACTTTCACATCGAAGAGAGCTATGAAGCTGGAATAGTCTTGACCGGCACCGAGGTCAAGTCTATTCGTAATGCCAGGGTTAACCTTAAAGATAGCTACGCAAAGGTTGAAGGTGGAGAACTTTTCTTGTATAATATGCATGTAAGCCCCTATGACCCGGGCAATAGATTCAACCATGAACCGCTCAGACCTCGCAAGCTATTAATGCATAAAAAAGAAATTGCCCGTTTGGCAGGCAAGGTTAAAGAAAAGGGTTATGCCCTGATCCCTTTGAAAGTACATATGAGGGAAGGCCTGGTGAAAATTGAATTGGGCCTGGCACGGGGTAAAAAGAAGTATGATAAAAGGCGGGATATCGCCGAGCGAGATCAAAAGCGCGAGATGGAAAGAGAGTTTAAGGAAAAACAGATAACAGGTTAAATATAGAAATGGGGGCGTAAGGATTCGACGGGGGTCGTGGAAGCAAGAACTGCAAGCCCAGGACCATGACCTGGATAAAACATGGAATGGCTATAGACGCCAAACCTAACGTAGCACTCGCTGCTTAAATAAAAGCAGCGCATCCCTCCTTTCCCTGGCCGGGGGAGGGGTAAGGGGTGTCAAAAAACCGGCCTACCGTTGCAGCGGAAGTCCCCCCGCTGCTGCGGGAAACTTAGAGGGACTGGCGCCGCAGGATCCTGTTCCGGGGAGCCTGCAGCGTGAGAGACAAAACCGGGACTAAGCTTGTAGAGGTTCTTGTATCCGGGCCTTCGGACGCGGGTTCGATTCCCGCCGCCTCCACCATTCCTAAGGAGACAAGGGGACGGGGGGTTGGCTCATTTTTTTTACTTTATGCCCTGGCGATAATGTTTCGATTAATTCCGGTCAATTTTTCAATTTGCCTGATTGAGAGGGTATGATTTGTTTTTAGATTTCTTAGGTAGGTGTCTCGTGCAGGTTTTTTGATATCCTTTAAGTCTGAAGGTTTATCAATCTTACACTCATTAACGATTATCTTAGCAGCAGTATCATCTGAAAATCGTTGGATTGCCTCCATTTCAAGGCAACTGTCATTATTTACTTTATCATGAAAATCGATAAAATGATTGAGAGCCTTTTTTCTGTCGGGACTAAAAATATTTAAAGCAAAATCGATATCGGTAATTCCTTTAAAATTTAAGTAATCATGATAGCTGCTCCACTTATAATCTAACAGACTATTGCTTAATCCGGCTTTAAGAGGGTTTTGGTGAATATATCTTAATACTGTTAAAAAGTATGAGTCATCTTCTACCGGTTCGCTTTTAAAACGATCCTGAAAGAGGTACCCAACTCTTTCGTATTTGCGGTTATACCAGTAAACATATTTACTGCCAAGCCGACGCATAATTTGACTGATAGATTCTGTGCTTTCCCGAATTAAGAGGTGAACATGATTGTTTAAAAAGCAGTAACTAAAAAGCTCGAATTCACCAGATTTCTTAAGGTTTTGTAAAACTTGTAGATAGTAGTGGATGTCATTTGAATCTTTAAAAATAGTTTGCTTGTTTATGCCACGGGTCATTACATGGTAAATTTTAGAATCACTTATTTTCCTAGCTGTTCTCGGCATATTAATTCCTCCCCATCTTCATTCAGCTTAGGTTAGCAAGAAACATCGATTGAGTCAACCCCCCGTCCCCCTGTCACTGCCTTTATTCTATTGCTTAATAGATCGCTATTTGCTATAATACCTCTGCGAGGGCGTGTAGCTCAGGTGGGAGAGCACTTGGCTCGCATTCAAGAGGTCAGGGGTTCGAGTCCCCTCACGTCCACCAGGTAAAGGGTTTTTGGGCAAGTTGGATAGCCCGAAAACCTTTATCATAAAGGTAAATAAAGGCAAATTGGAGGGTATCAAATCAATGGAGATATGCAAGCGCAAGCACCTTTTTTTCTATATGGTATTTCCTGTAGTACTTATCGCACTGGCTTTAGTAGTTTCCGCATGCGATAATGGGAACGGTGTTGAAGCCGATATTCCCGAGGGGGCAATCCAGGTTCCGGATGATTTTTCCACTATCCAGGAAGCAATTGATTCAGCTTCAGATGGAGATACAATAGTGGTAAGTCCGGGGACATATACCGAGAACATAAACTTTGACGGGAAAAATATTACAGTTAAAAGCACCAGCCCCGAAGACCCCGAAGTGGTTGAACAAACCGTTATAGACGGGGGCGGTGCCGAATCGGTGGTTACTTTTGAAAACGAAGAAGGTGAAGAAGCCGTTCTTTCCGGGTTTACTATTACCGGGGGTGGGGGCACTAATGTTGCCCTTGAGTTTGAAATTGAAGGAGAAATTCGTGAAGAAGCCGCTGATTACGGCGGAGGAATTTTAATTTTTAACGACAGTTCTCCTACCGTGGAAAACAACCTGGTGGTTAACAATATTGCCGATCGTGCGGGGGGTATCATGGTCCACCAATCTTCCCCATTTATACGGGACAACCGGATTATTGAGAATGTTTCCGATGGCGGTGGAGGCGGAATTTTTGTAGCTAACGCTTCTGTAACGATCAGGGGTAATGAAATTGCCGGGAATACTGCCGGCCGCAGCGGGGGAGCCATTGCAGTTAACGGTGATGCCGAGGCAATGTCAGTATTCGAAAACAATACGATCAGCAATAACAGGGCTGAAAACGGGGCCGCTTTCTCGCTTTACGAGGCAAACCCGAGTATTTTTAACAATACCATTGTCAACAATAATGCTGAAAGCCATGGAGGCGGATTTTACCTGTTTGCCTCTTCTCCGGAAATCTCAGACAATGATATTTCTGATAATTATGCGGGGCAGTCTGGTGGAGGAATGGCCCTTTTTGTCGAATCTTCGCCCCTGTTGGAAAATAACATTTTAATCGGAAATGAATCTGAAGCCGGGGGAGGGATTTCTACCAATGTCGACTGCTCCCCGGAATTAAGAGCAAATACAATTTC
>PUKR01000111.1 GCA_003552365.1 Syntrophomonadaceae bacterium | reverse complement strand
CTTCTTCCCGGTGCTTTTCTTTT
Organism: Syntrophomonadaceae bacterium; assembly: GCA_003552365.1. GTDB lineage: Bacteria > Bacillota > Dethiobacteria > DTU022 > DTU022 > B1SED10-74M. The sequence goes on along the minus strand of PUKR01000111.1, from coordinate 4,056 downwards.
AAGTCCATCTCTTCTTCCCTGGTTTTGGTCATTGCGATACAAATAGCAGCCTGTGCTATATCCCGGCTTTCCATTTTTCCACCCCCGGTATAGTACTATACCAATTATCTACTTTAAACAGTTAAAGAGCAAGCAATTTCTGATGGTGAATGTTTAGCTGTGCTGTATTTTGGTTTGATGCCGGCTCATTGCGGGCATTGGGGGCGACTTAAGCTGCAGGTTTTTGCTTTGGTTGCCCTGTTGTCGGCATTCACCATCCATGTTCTCAGGCCTCGGCGGCCTTGATCCATACAGGCCGGCCAGCAACAACCTTTGCCTCAAGGACCATTGTAACCGCTTTACCTGCAATGTTACCAGCCCAAAATGCAGCATGGCTATAGCTGATTTCTAATTTTTTGTATAAGGTGTTGGCAGGTGCCAATAGAATCTGTGTTATAATCAAACCGGAGGTTTTATGTTATGAAACAAAATTTCTGCAGTACATGCGGCGAAGAAATGAAACCGGGGGAACTCTCAATACGCTGCCGTTTGTGTATGTATAATTACCATGCCCGGTGCTGGGAGAAAACCGGTGGCTGCACCACTTACGGGTGCCCCGGTAAACCTGAAATTAATGGCGACACAGAACAGTTAACTTATAAACGCTGTCCCTTCTGTGGAGAAAAAATTATTGGCTTTGCCGTTAAATGCCGTTATTGCCGCACGTTGCTTGAGCCCACTGAGAAGCCGGGTAGTAATGAAACTTCCATTCATTCGGGCAATAGCTCAAACCCGGGAGCTGAGTTTAGGAAAGATCCTATTTTAACCAGCCTTCTAAACCTGCTCTTTCCCGGGGCTGGATATATGTATCTTGGGTTGTTTGGAAAAGGTTTTTTCTGGTTTTTGGTTGCTGTAGCGGCCTGGTTTTTTGTTCGGGGCCTTGGTCTTATCGCCGTTTATTTATGGGTAATGTATGATTCAGCCAGGCTGGCCAGGTCCATGAACCGGGGGGAAAGCAATGCCCGGGCAGAAAATTTAAAAACTCCGTTTTAATCGGTTAAGCGAATTCTTTGTTAAATAAGACAATCCGGTTGCTGTTAGTTCCGGACTTGTTATTTTTTACACCCCAGATGTTTGAAGTCTTGGTGAATTCCTGCTTGTTTATAATTACTCCGGCACAATTAAATCCTGCCGCTTTCCCGAGGGGTATAACTGCTTCATCCAGGTTTACCCGGCCCCCTTTAACTTCGCCGACTTCAAAAGCGACCCAGCCGCCCGGCATGGTGACCCGGTACAGCTCTTCAAAAACTTTGTTCATAACTGCAGACCATTCTTGAAGGTTTGAAGCCATGGTTATATTCTGTTCTATTTCTTTCATATTGATATCATTGAACCAGGCCCGCAGCCAATTATCCCCGCTATACTGGACCACGTCCAAAAATGGTGGCGAAGTCACCGTCAGGGCCACACTTTCTGAAGGGATTTCTTCAGTTTGAGACGATTCTTTTTCCAGGAAAACTGCATCGGCTGAAGCCCGGCAAAGATTATTTACCTGTGCTCCACTTAAATTGCGCAAAAGCTGTTTGCTTTTTTTCAAAATGATCGAATGCACTTCCCGGTAACCTGGTTTTTGATTTAGTTTGCTGTTTATTTTTATTTGCCGCTCAGCTGATACAGCCTGGTTTGGCGGCATCGTGTATACAGAAAAAAACCCTTTTGAATGACCGGTTAACCGGTTGGTAGCTACCATCCTGATCCAGCGGTCAACTTCATCTTCCGTGCCGCTTTTGCTTTTATTGATCAGGTATTCCCGCAGGGAAAGCAGTTCTTTTTCGGTCTGGGGGTGGTAGAACATGGAAAGATCAAAGTCCCGGGATACCTGTCCCTGGAGGGGAATTTTTGAAAGACGGCTGCTTATTTGTTCCAGGGCAGGGATGGAGAGCCTGGGCTCAGCAAGAATTCTGCTTAGAGGGTTAATGTCGTTGGAGATAACCCGGCGCCCCAAAAGAGCTGCTTCTACAGGGGTTGTGCCCCGCCCTGCAAAAGGATCATAAACTACATCGCCGGGATCTGTTAACAATTCTATAAAAAAACGGGGCAGTTGTGGTTTAAAGCAAGCCCGGTAAGATATTTCATGAATAGAAGAAGACTGCCTTTGCCGGGCAGTCCAGAATTCGTTAATAAATAAAGGGATCGAAAAGTCAGCGGTGACATGTTTTTCAACGGTAGTAGCTTTTCCTTCGTCGCCGAATATGGAAATTTGCTCCTCCCCGCTTGAACTGAACCCTTTAAGATATTCGGTTATGGCTTCAATGGCAGGCAAATCGGCTTCACCTGTACCTTAATAATTTAATGGTGCCCTGTTTTTTCCAGGCAGGCTTTGCAGCGTCCATAAAAATTGATCCAGTGTTCTTCAACTTCGTGTTCTGTCGTATGATTTACTTTTTGATCCAGATCGTTCATAACCGGTTGATCGAGATCGTAAACTGAACTGCATTCCCGGCAGATAAAGTGATAGTGTGGTTCAACATTGGCATCAAAACGATCAAAGCTGCTTCCCGATTCGATTTTCGTGACCAGGTTTTGATCGATCAATATATTGATGTTGCGATACACCGTGCCCATGCTCAGATTATTAAATTCTTTTTTCAATTCATCGTATATCCAGCTGGCAGTAGGATGGGTATCTGTATTGCGAAGGGTATTGAGGATCTGCTCCCGCTGCCGGCTGCGCTTATACTTGTGTTTGTTCATGATTAATAACCATTCCTTTTTGTTATTCGTGATGCCTTTAACTTATGATAATCATACCTATTATTTATTAGTTGGTCAAGTGATATATATTAAGTGTTGCAAGGTAAGGCCGGTTACGTTTGCATTATGTCTCAGCCGGGCTGAGCAGGCATTTTTATGTTTAAATCCAGGCAATAAACAGAAGCCCCACTACCGTACCTAAGAATATGCCAAGGATTGACAGGTGAGCGCCGGCGCTTTCATAGGCGTCAGGGATTAATTCATCACAGACGATATAGAGCATCGCTCCTGCGGCAAAAGCAAGGGATATCCCCAGGACTAAAGGAGATATGCTCCCAATCAAGGCGCCGACAAAAGCGCCCAGTCCCATGGGCACGCCGGTTAAAGTGGTAATACTGACAATTCTTTGGAACTTGTAGCCTCCGTGCCTCAGCGGTGCCGCGACAGCCATTCCTTCGGGGATGTTGTGTAAAGCGATCAGGATGGCAAGGGTAGTTCCCAGTTCGGTAGAACCGATGAATCCGGTTCCGATAGCCAGCCCTTCAGGGAAGTTGTGCAGTCCAATACCGAGAGCCAGCATGGTTCCCTTTTTTAAATAACGACCCTGGTGGACTGCTTCAGCTGTAACCGTGTGATGATGTGGAAGCAGCTGGTCCAGGATATAAAGGACCAGCATTCCCATAGAAAGCCCTGCGATTGCTGCCCGGTAACCACTGAAGTCAATTGATTCTTCAATTAATTCCAGAAAAACAATTGCCAGCATGATCCCGGCGGCAAATGCCAGGATGGTCCCGGTTAAGCGGGGGGTAGGTTTTTTTACAAAGATTGAAAGCAGCCCTCCGGTTCCCGTTCCGACCACTCCGGCCAGCATTCCGAGCAAACCGATTTCAAACCAGCCCATTTTAGCAATCACCTTATTATAAAGATTTTAACTGCTCAGTCAGTTTTAGTTTAATCCGGGCAATTTAATCAGCAGCATGGCAACGGCTGTGCAGATATAGAAATTCTAATGCTTACTGTTAATCTTGCTCCATTTTTTTCTATAACTTTGCCCAAGTTGGGATAGAAGCCGGAGGAGATTTCAACTCACACCGGCTTGTTAACGGTTTAAAAACTTGTTTAATGATTCACGTGGCTGTTCCACGGATTTAATCTTTCCCGTGGTTAACCGACTTCAACTTTTTGGGAGTTATCCCAGAGCCCGTGAATATTGCAGTAACTAAGGGCCACCAATTCTCCCGGTTTTTCCAGGGTGATCGTGGCAGTTGCTTTAGGTTCGCACTTAGCGCTTCCGGCATTGGCGCCTTCAACAGACTCCCCGTG
>PUKR01000241.1 GCA_003552365.1 Syntrophomonadaceae bacterium | reverse complement strand
TAAGGAAACGGCCAGATAGTCTTAAGGCGAAAAAGCCCCGCTTTTATACCCTGCTCACGGGCCATCATAACCGCCCTGCGGGCAGAGCGTGATGTTGAGCCATAAGCAACAATAACTACCTCTGCATCTTCAACCATAAAAAGATCTACATCGTCTATCTCATTACGATATCTTTCTATTTTATTCTTGAGACTCTTAGCGCGTCGGTCAGCAATCTCGTGATCATTGGTGGCCGGAAAACCTTCATCGTCATAATTATTGCTCGTTATATGAAACAGATAATCTTCGCCGAGGTTGGCCATGGGTGGAATTCCGGTCCCATCATCTTCAAAGGGCTTATAATCTTCAGGAGCTACAGTAGGCTTTTTCCTTTCCACCAGTAATAATTCTTCTTTTTTAGGGAGAGTAACCTTTTCTCTGACATGACCGATAATGGCATCAGACAAAATAATTACCGGGATGCGGAAGCGCTCGGACAGGTTTACCGCCCTGACAGTTAAATCAAAGCATTCCCGGACCGAATTTGGGGCAAGGGCAATTATCGGATGATCCCCGTGTGTTCCCCACCTTGCCTGCATAACATCAGATTGAGAGGGAAGTGTTGGCAAACCTGTACTGGGCCCGCCGCGCATTACATTAATCACCACGCAGGGTATTTGGACATGAATGGCATAACCGAGATTCTCCTGCTTTAAACTAAAACCGGGACCACTGGTGGCAGTCATCGCTTTTGTCCCCGCTACTGAGGCCCCAATCACAGCTCCTATACTGGCAATCTCATCTTCAAACTGGACAAATACACCGCCAAGTTTGGGCAGTTCCCTGGCCATGACTTCTGCTATCTCAGTCGCCGGGGTGATAGGATAACCTCCAAAAAAACGAACCCCTGCCGCTATGGCTCCCAGCGCGCAAGCTTCATTTCCCTGTAAAAACTGCACTTTATTTTCCGGGTTCAATAACTTTCACTCCTCTCACTTGTCTATATTTCTTCCTTTTCAGGTATATCTATCGCAAAATCCGGGCAAACCCAGGCGCACGTTTCACATTCTCTGCATTGATCAGGATATTTTAGGTGTGGCAAGCCCTGATCATCAGCTTCTATCAAATTTCTGGGGCACATTTCAATACAAATCAGGCATTTTTTACACCATTGCTCATTAATAATTATAGGCACTATGCCAGCTCCTCCTTTAAATTTTTCCTGAAGTTGATTTCAACTTCCTCAAGGTGCTTTAGCATCCAATCATAAGCAGTCCGAGGATCTTTTTTTTCAATAGCTTCTATAATTTGTTCATGCTCTAAAATAGGGTTTGTAGTTCTTTGCTTATCAGTTAATGATAACCATGTGGTTTGCCGCAGGCTTCTACGCATCAAATCAGAAAGGGCGTTTAAAGTGCTAAAAAGGATTTCGTTACCCGTGCTGGATGCAATTTGAAAGTGGAATCTATAATCCGGATCCAAACCAACTTCTCCCCAGTCCAGTCCCTTTTTCATTTCTTCATGTATTTCATGTAAATTCGAGATGTCTTCAGCCGTGGCATTTTTTGCAGCAAGGGCAGCGGCCTGGGGTTCTAAAATTTTTCGAACCTCTAAAACTTGCAATGTTTGCGAGGGTTCTATGTCAAAAAGCAAGGCAAAAGTATCAAAGTAGTTTTTCATCGATCTTGTGTTATGAAAATCTCTAACATAAGAACCTTTCCCGTGTTTAACTTCTAATATACCCAGGCTTTCCAAAATCGTTACAGCTTCACGCACAGAACTGCGGCTTACCATAAATTTTTCAGCTAATTCTCTTTCTGAAGGTAAGGGGGAACCTGCCTTTAAATATCCAGACTTTATCTGCTCTTTTATCTGTTCAACAATTTCCATATAAACTCGTGATTTTTGAGAAACAGGTGTAAAATCCATAATACCATCCTCTCAGGTGTCCTGACCACTATATTTATTTTTTTTTGCCTGCAATACTGAGCAAGCAAATTTCTTTTGATATTTTATTTATTCTTATAAAAACATGCGTTATTAAGGCCGTAAAATCTGACAGCTAAACTATAACATTATCACAAAAATAAATCAATTATATAGAACATTTTTTTAAAACAAGTAAACAATCCCTCAAGCCCGGCTTTTTGAAGATGTTGACAATGCCTGAAAACCTTTACAAATTTTATTAGGACTGATAATATAACATACACTCGGAATGATTACTCTTTAAAGATATAAGAGCTATTTGTATAACCTAAATAATTAACATTTTGGGTAATTAAAAAAAATAAGGAGAATAATCCAATGGGCTTAAAAACTAAGCAAGAGTACATAGAATCTCTAAGAAAGATGAATCCTACAGCTTATATGTTTGGAGAAAAAATCACCAACATAGTTGACAACCCCCGTTTAAGATCTGGGATAGAAGCAACAGGCGCAACTTACGAGATAGCCGAACTGGATGAATACAGGGATCTCGTCGTTACTGAAAGCCCGCTTATCAATGAACCGGTCAACCGGTTTACTTTGCCCCCAGGTTCCATTGAAGACCTGGTAGCAAGGGTTAAGTTAAACCGAAAGCTTGGCAACTATGTTGGAACCTGCCATCAAAGATGTACCGGTTTGGATTGCCTATCGACCCTTTCTATTGTCACATACGATATCGACCAAAAGTACAATACCAATTATTATAACAATTTTATTGAATTCCTAAAGTATATTCAGAAAAATGACCTGACAGCAAATGCCGGTGTCACAGATGTCAAAGGCGACCGCTCTAAGGCCCCCTCAGAACAAGAAGACAGGGATATGTATTTACACCTGGTGGAGCGCCGTGAAGATGGCATTGTAGTCAGAGGCGCCAAGGCTCACCAGACCGGTTCTTTGTCATCTCACGAGGTGATAGTATTACCTACTCGGGCCTTGGGTGAAGGAGATAAAGACTACGCGCTTGCCTTTGCTATCCCTACCGATACAAAAGGCCTGATCCACCTTGTTGGCAGATCCAGCCTTGATACCAGGGAAATTGACGGTTGCGATATCGGAAATACTAGGTACTCCAAATACTGCCCCACGTTAATATTCGACGATGTTTTTGTCCCCTGGGAGCGGGTTTTCATGTGCGGTGAACACGAATTTGCAGCTGACATGGTGGTACGTTTCTCCTCTTTCCACCGGCAAAGTCACGGCGGCTGCAAATCAGGAAAGATTGACTGCATGATTGGAACAGCTTTAACCGCCATGGAATACAATGGTACATCCAAAGCCAGCCATCTGAAGCAAAAAGTTATCGATATGCTGCACAGGGCAGAAACTCTATACGGATGCTCCCTGGCTGCATCTTACGAGGGGCAAAAAGAGGCTTCAGGGACCTATTTTATCGACACCGTTCTTGCCAACGCTTCAAAAATCCATGAGGGCAAAGAAATGGCAGAAGCAACCAGATTAATGATAGATATTTGCGGCGGCTTTGTAGCTGATTTACCCTCAGACAGGGATTTTGAAAACCCCGATATCGGGCATCTTGCCAAAAAGTATTTAAAAGGGGCAAGCGGCAGCGATGTAAATAACCGGATTAAACTGTTCAGGCTGGCTGAAAAAATGGCCCTTGAAAGCGCAGATACTGTTTCAGACATCCATGGCGGCGGCTCTGCAGAAGCCCACAGGGTTACTATCATGCGGGAAAGTGATTTAGAAAGCAAACAGAAAGCAGCTAAGCGATTAGCTGGAATAGATGAAAAATAAAGCTTAATAAAATATTTTTTACAGGGATGAACGTTTACAGTGATTTAATTACTGTAGTTCCTAACCTAGACGAGCCAGTTCCATAAAAGTTGGTTTTCAAAATGAGTCCTTCTAAATCCAGTGTACATCAGCGTTTCCGGGATCGCTAAAAAAAATCCTGCCAAATTTGCGCATAATTTTAGTGTTAAGGGCCTAATGCACTTTAGGCCTCTAAAACCACAATATCCCCCTACCTCGCTACATATAAAAACCAGGCCCCAACAGACCTTTTAGTTAACCTTCAGGATTTCCCCGGACCCTCTACAGCTGCTTCAGTCACCTCTTCAGGCAACTTCTTTCAGCCTCCGGCCGGTTCTTTAAG
>PUKR01000252.1 GCA_003552365.1 Syntrophomonadaceae bacterium | reverse complement strand
GAAGCCCGCCGCTGGTTAAGTTTCGGGCCGGTGGTCATCCAGCCGTCCGAATTCAGCAAGCTGGCCTTTGTGATTTTCACTGCCGCCTATATGAGCAGCCGCAGGTTGAATATCTATAATTTCTGGACAGGAAGTTTGGTTCCACTGATTATGGGTGTTATCGCCTTTTTCATGATTCAATTTCAGCCTGATATGGGAACGGCCCTGGTGGTTATTACAGGTTGCGCCCTGGTTATTGTTTTTGCCGGCATGCCGGTATCCCAGATGGCCGGCCTGAGCCTGCTTTTCCTGCCGCCCCTGGCATATGTAGTGGTTAAGGAGGAATACAGGATGCAGCGGCTGTTTACCTTTTTCGATCCCTGGGCGGAACCGAGCGGAGCGGGATACCAGATTATCCAGTCCCTGTATGCTCTCGGCCCCGGGCACATCTTCGGAGCCGGGTTGGGACGGGGCAAGCAGAAACTATTTTACCTGCCGGAACCACAGAATGACTTCATTTTTGCGGTTATCGGCGAGGAACTGGGGTTTATTGGGGCGGTGGCCGTACTTTCGCTGTACCTGGTCCTGGTTTGGCGGGGTTTCCAGGTTGCCCTCAAGGCGCCCGATCTTTTCGGCAGCCTGCTTGCAGCCGGAATCACATTTATGATTGCCGTCCAGGTGTTAATAAATGTGGCCGTAGTAACCGGGACGGTGCCTGTTACCGGGATCAACCTGCCTTTAATCAGCGCCGGAGGCAGTTCAGTATTTTTCACCCTTCTCGGTATCGGGATTTTACTGAACATATCTAAATACAGCCGGGAAGCTAAAAGTTTAAAAGGAGCGGCTTAAAAAAATGAAAATTATCATCGGCGGAGGAGGAACAGGAGGTCATATTTATCCGGCTTTAGCTTTGGCCCGGTACGCTGTGGCTAAAGATAGCGGTAACGAAGTGCTTTTTGTCGGCAGCGAAAAAGGCCTTGAAAGCAGAATTGTTCCCTCTGCCGGGTTTGCCCTGGCTACTATACCGGCCCGGGGGTTCCAGCGCAGCTTTAAAAATATAGGGGCCATAATAAAAGACCTTTTAGGCGGACTGCGTGGTTCATTTAAACTGATCAAAGATTTCCGGCCCGATGTGGTTCTCGGTACTGGAGGTTACGTGGCCGCGCCCCTGGTCCTATCAGCCGTATTAAAAAGGCTGCCGGTAGTAATCCATGAACAAAATGCCCTCCCGGGATTGGCCAACCGCATGCTGGCCCCATTTGTCAAAAGGGTCTGCCTTTCTTTTGCCGGGACGGAAAAAAGAATGCCCCCGTTCAGCAAAACTGTGTTTACTGGCAACCCGCGTGCCAGCGAAGTAAGTGTTTTAAGCAGGGAAGAGGGGTGTCGGCACTTTAACTTTAACCCGGAAGACAAAAATATTCTTATCTATGGCGGGAGCCGGGGTGCTTTGAAAATTAACCAGGTAGCTGCTTCTTACCTGAAAGAAAAATCACTGCCCCCGGAGACAAACTTGATTTATATTACCGGGGAAATATATTACCGGGAGGTAACGGAAAAACTGGAAATATTACCGGAAAGGGCTCGGCTTTACTCCTACTTGCAGGAAATGCCTGAGGCCCTGGCTTCTGCGGATCTGGCTATAACCCGCAGCGGCGCGACAACCCTGGCTGAAATTACCGCCCTGGGAGTCCCGGCCATCCTGATCCCTTCGCCAAATGTGGTGGACAACCACCAGTACTATAATGCCAGGCTGCTGGCCGATGCCGGGGCGGCAATTTTAATCGAAGAAAGCGAATTTGATCACCACCGCTTGCAGAAAGAAATTGATCGTCTTTTTGATGACCCGGATCTTCTTAACGAAATGAGCAGGTGCAGCCGGCGGATGGGAGTTGCCGATGCCGCCGAAAGACTTTATCGAAACCTACAGGAGGTGGCTTCATGAATATAGAGCGGGATTTGGCTCCAATATTAAAATACGGCCTCAGGAAAAATGAGCCGTTAGCCCGCTATACTTCCTGGAAGGTTGGCGGACCGGCAGATTATTTTGTCAGCCCGGCTGATCTTGAAGAGCTGGTTCAGGTAATCCTCTACAGTAACCGGCACGACCTGCCGCTTTATATCCTGGGAAATGGGACCAACCTGCTGGTGTTAGACGGTGGGATCAGGGGCCTGGTGGTTCATATCGGATCCGCTTTCAGTTACGTCAATACCTGTGCCGGCAAACTGGAAGTGGGAGCCGGTACTTCCATGTATCAACTATCCAAAACAGCCGCTGAAGCTGGGCTTCGCGGGTTAGAGTTTGCTGTGGGAATTCCGGGATCCCTGGGCGGAGCCCTGATCATGAACGCCGGGGCATTTGGCGGTTATATCGGGGAGTTGGTGGAGTCGATCGAACTGGTTGATTATCAGGGAGAAGCGGTAACCTTAACTCGTGACCAGCTTTCATTCAGTTACAGGACCAGCAACCTTGTCGGCAGGGGAGTAATCGTTGAAGCACAGCTCGAAATGGAGCACGGAGACCCGGCCGAACTATTTAAAACGATGCACTATTATTCAGAGGAGCGCCGGCGCCGGCACCCTTCACTGCCCAGCGCGGGCAGCGTTTTTCGCAACCTGCCTGATAAGCCGGCCGGGCGAATAATTGACGAAGCCGGCGGTAAGGGAATGCGCATCGGCGGAGCTGAAGTGTCGGGGGAGCACGCCAACTTTATTGTCAATACCGGCAGCGCAACTGCCGCAGATATATTGTTTTTAATGGAAGCTGTGAAAAAACTGGTTAAGGAAAAGACAGGCCTGGACTTGCAACCCGAAGTCAGAATTGTTGGCGAGGAGAGTTAGTCGATGAAAAAAAATAACGAACACTTAAAGCTGGTGCAACAGGAAAGCAAGGTCCCATTTTGGAAAAAAGCAGCCCGCTTTATGGTTCGGCTGGCAATTATCCTGGCCATTTTGCTGCTCTTAAAGTACGGGGAGTCTATTTTCCGGGTTGAACAGGTAACAGTTCAAGGAACCGGAGCATTAAGTGATGAGGAAATCATCGAGGCCGGGGGAATCGAAAAAGGAATGAGTATTATTTTACTGCGGGAAAATGAAGTTGCCCGGAAAATTGAACACCGGGAACCACGGGCAAAGAACGTCCGGGTGCAGCGAAAATTACCCGACACCCTGACCATCACTATTGATGAAAGAGACCCTGCTGCTTACGTAATGACTGCCGACGGTTTCTGGATTATAGACGATAATGCCGTTCCTTTTGAATATGCCCGCGAAGCTGACCGGGATTATCCCTTGATCTCCGGGATAGACGGCAGCCAGGTACTTCCCGGATTTCCTGTCGATTGCCCGGAACGACAGGAGGTTCTGACAGAGTTCTTTTCCGCCTGGACCGGAAAAGCTTATTTAGAAGTAGAAGAGCTGGACTTGAAAGCAGGCTATAACCTGATTGTGCATACAGCTGATGATATTGAAATATGGTTGGGAGATGCTGAGGATATGGATTACAAGCTGAAACTAATTGAGAACAGCATGCCTTACATCGACCGGGAAGAAAATGCCCGTCTTGACGTTCGCTGCGGAAAGCGGTTGATTGTTTCGCAAAGCGCCGCAAAAGATGAGGAAAAGGGGGTGGATCCGTAAAAGGAAAAAGGAAATTGTTGAAATGTGTTGAATTATCTAGTAGTATTTGCACCATGTTGGAAGGGTAAGGGGGTTTGTTAATGATGAAGAAGAACTTTATAGCCGGAATAGATGTTGGAACAGCTGCGGTGAGGGTTGGTATTGGTGAGCCCCGTCCCGATGGTACTGTTAACATTGTCGGTTTAGGCCTTAGCCCTTCCGATGGTGTGCGCAAAGGTGTAATTGTTGACCTGGATAAGACAATCGAATCAATTGTGAGCGCAGTGGAAGAAGCGGAGAGGATGGCCGGCTTTAAGGTTGAGAACGCTTATGTCGGCTTAAAAGGAATGAACATCGAGTTGATTAATAATCGTGGAGTGGTTGCGGTAACCTCTGATGACCGGGAAATACGCGAGGAAGACCTGGAAAGGGTTATGCAGGCAGCCAGGGTTGTAGCTTTACCAATGGACCGGGAAATAGTGGATATCATCCCCCG
>PUKR01000211.1 GCA_003552365.1 Syntrophomonadaceae bacterium | reverse complement strand
TTGAAGGGCGAGGCCCTTCTCACCTGACCCCGAAGATAACGGTTGAATAAAGTATAGCATATCCTGTTATATTTTCAAGTTACCGGCAAAGCTTTTTTAATTCGCCAATTAAAGACATGCCGTTTTCAGCTTTAAATATAGCCGATCCGGCTACAAGGACGGTCGCCCCGGCCCTGACAATATCTTTTGCTGTTTCGCCGTTGACACCGCCGTCAACCTGTATTTCCGTTTTTAACTGCCTGGTCTTGACTTGTTCGGCTATGCAGCTTACCTTGGGCAGTACTTCCGGTATAAATTTTTGCCCGCCTGCACCCGGGTTAACACTCATCACCAAAACCAGGTCGAGCAAAGGCCAGATATATTCCAGGATTCCCGGCGGTGTGGCCGGGTTGAGGGCTACCCCCGCTTTGACTCCCAAATCTTTTATTTTTCGCAAAGCCCGGTCAAGGTGCGCAGTGGCTTCGGCCTGGATGGTAATTAAATCGACTCCCGCCTCAACAAAGGGTTCAATATGGTCCTCGGGTTCACTGACCATCAGGTGGGCATCCATAAACAGTTTTGTATACGGCCTTAAAGACCCGGCCACAGCCGGCCCCACCGTGATCGCCGGTACAAAGTGACCGTCCATTACATCCAGATGGATCCAGTCGGCACCATGTTCTTCAACCCTTTTTACTTCTTCGTGCAATCTGCCGAAATCAGCGGATAAAAGTGAGGGCGCCACTTTTGTAGTCATGATCAGTAAACCTCCTGCTGGCTTAATTCTCTCACGAAATACTGGTAATGTTCATAGCGCATCGGATTTAAACTCTTACCGACCTCTTCACGCACCGCACAGCGCGGTTCTGCCAAATGCAGGCAGTCGCGAAATCCGCAAGCATCGTGTAATTCCCTGAATTCAGGAAATAAATCGGCCAGATCTTCAGGTTCAATATCAAAAAAATTCAGGCGGGTAAACCCGGGAGTATCGACCACCATTCCCCCCGATTCCAGGGGCATTAGAGAAGCCTGGCGGGTAGTGTGTTTACCGCGCTTTATCTTACCGCTGACAGGAGCAGTTTGGAGAGAAAGCCCCGGAGAGATGGCGTTAAGCAGGGTTGACTTGCCCACCCCCGAAGGGCCGGCCAAAACCGAATTCCGATCTTTGAGTTTCTCTTTGAGGGTATCCAGGCCCTCACCGCTGACGGCACTGGTATAAAATATGGGATAGGGGAATTGTTCCACTTTGCTATCCAGCTTACCCTGTTCAAGGGAATTAAACAGGTCGGTTTTATTTAAACAAACGGTGGCGGACAAATCTTCTTTTTCCGCCAGGACGAGCAACCGACTGACCAGCTGCCAGTCACATTCAGGTTGCTTTAAAGACATTACAATTACAAGTTGATCGACGTTGGCCACCGGCGGGCGCAGCAGGGAATTCTTGCGGGGGAGCATCTCTTCAATTATTCCTTCACCGGTGGGACTTCCGGCGCCGTCTGTAACCAGGTCGAACTTGACCAGGTCTCCCACCATCAAACCTTTTTTATCTTTCTTGAGGGAGCCGCGGGCACGACAAAGGTATTCACTGCCCCGGTCATCTCGGACAGTAAAAAATCCGCCGGCTGCCCTGGTTATTCTTCCCTGTTGCAAATAAAACCTCCTTATTCGCCGACTATCAAATCCACAGACTGTCCGGGCAACACTTCCTCGCCCGGTTCCGGCTTCTGGTCAATCACATGCCCGGAAGAACCGACAGCAAATTCAGTCCTGATCCTGGGCCGTAGATCGTTTTCTTCCAGGTAATCGATGGCCCCCTGCTCGGAATAGCCAATCAGGTCTGCCATTTTGAAAGGTCCGCGGCCTTCACTGACATAAACCACTACTTCCTCGCCGCGTGAAATCGGGAATGATTCGCCGGGGACCTGGCGATAAATTTCGCCCTTCTCAACATCTTCGTTATAATCCCGGACCACGCTCATGGTTAAATCAAGATCTTCCAGGATAGTGCGGGCTTCTCTTTCCGTGCGGCCGGAGAGCTCCGGGGTAACTATATATTCGGGACCTTTACTTACAAAAATTTTCACTTCCCGGTCCTGGCGCACCAGGCGCCCCTGGGGAGGCTCGGTTTTAACCACATTGCCGACCGTTATCTCGTCATCATAAATATAAGAGACATCCGGATCGGGAATTAAGCCTTCTTCCCTGAGCACATTTTGGGCTTCGTTCTGGCTTAAGCCCTTAACGTCGGGAATGGCTATTTCCGGTAAAAACAGGTAACTGCTCACATAGTGAGCTCCCGTTCCCAGCAAACCGCCCAGGATTATAAGCACCAGTAATACCTTTAACCATTTCCAGTTGCGGGGTTTTTTTTCAGACCTGTTATTATTCCCGGAAAGGCCCGCCTGGGGCCTTAAAATAAAATCGTCTTCTTCATCATAGGAGTTGTTATAAGAATTGCGCTGTGAAGCCACCCGGGTAATTCCTTTTTCTTCGGCATAAAAAAGATCTTCGAGAAATTCGGCGGCGCTAGTATAACGTTCCGCAGAATCTTTTTGCACCGCTTTCAGGATAATCCGTTCCAAAGCCTCCGGGATGTCGGATACAATCCGCCGCGGCGGGACTATTTCTTCCTGGATGTGTTTCATGGCCACCGCTACCTGGCTCTCCCCGGAAAAAGGCACTTTACCGGTAACCATTTCGTAGAGGACAATCCCGAGGGAATAAAGATCGGACTGCTTGCCGGCTATTTCTCCGCGGGCTTGTTCTGGAGAAATATACTGCACCGAACCGATAATCTGGTCTCCGGCAGTAACAGTTACCCCGTCTCCGGCAATTGCGATCCCGAAATCGGTCACTTTTACCTTGCCTTTTCGGGAAAAAAGGATATTCTGCGGTTTGATATCGCGGTGAACAACCCCGGCCGCATGGGCCTGCTCTAACGCTTCGGCAATTTGCTTTGCAATATTAATCGCCTCGTGGGCCGGAAGGCGGCCTTTTTCCCTGATATATTGCTTCAAATTTATTCCGTCCACGTACTCCATAACCATGTAGTTGGTGCCTTCCTGTTCACCAACGTCATACATGTTAACAATATGGGGATGCGAAAGAGCCGCTGCCGACTGGGCTTCGCGTTCGAAACGTCGCAGGAAAGCCGCATCGCCGCTCATCTGGTCCTTGAGCACTTTAACCGCTATAGTCCGTTTCAGGACCAGGTCGCGGCCCCGGTAAACCCGGGCCATCCCCCCTTCGGCAATTTTTTCGATTAATTCATAGCGTCCCGCTAAAACTTTACCTACCATTAACTCGCACGGCCCCCAATACCGGTGGCTGCCACCACGGTAATGTTATCGTACCCGCCTCTTTCATTGGCCAGATCGATCAATGCCTCGGCCAGGCTTTGCGGGTCCGGTATTTCCCGGCACAAAGCCAGTATTTCGTCATCATTCACCAGGCTGGTCAGGCCATCGGTGCAAAAAAGTAAATTTGAGTTATCGTTGATTTCCTGCTCGATTATATCTATATCCAAATTGCGGGAGATCCCTAAAGCCCTGGTTAACACGTGCCTCTGTGGATGACTCTGTGCCTCTTCGGGATTAACCTGTCCGGACTGGATTAATTCCTCAAGCAGGGAGTGGTCCCTGGTTAAAAGCTCTATCTTTTCATCATTGACCAGGTAAGCCCTGCTGTCACCGACATGGCCTATAGCCAGGTTATTGCCGCAAAGCAATCCGGCGGTAATAGTGGTGCCCATGCCCCGTTTCGACAAAGAATTACCTGCTTCGGCAAAAATTATTTCATTGGCTTCCATGATAAACCGGTCCAGTAAGTCTTTTGCTCCACCGGTGGAAAGAAGGACATTGCGATCCAGCTTTTCCCACAGCTTTTCCGCTGTAGAAACCACTAAGCTGCTGGCCACATTGCCGGCCTGGTGACCACCCATCCCGTCTGCTACCACCAAAAGGGCCAGGTCGCCATCTTTTTTTACGAAACAGTTATCCTCGTTGCGAGAACGCTCCAGTCCGCGGTTGGTTAATCCGGCTACCTGCAAGAAATTATTCCTCCCCAGTATATACATTTATTTTTCCCAACCAAGTAAAGTATAGCAAATCGGTCAAATTGAAGCAAGACAGCAGAA
>PUKR01000009.1 GCA_003552365.1 Syntrophomonadaceae bacterium | reverse complement strand
TTAATTACTTTTATATTCGTGTCAACTCGTCACTTTATTTTTCAATTACTTTCTTTAGTTCTTCTTCAGCACCGTCCGGTAATTTAACCGGTCCGGAATTGGCGATGACTTCCTGGTATTTTTCGTGGGCAACCTCTGTAATAGTTTTTTTGCCGGCTTTCTCCCATTCATCGATTGAGAGGCGTTTAAACAGGTTAGGAAAATAAAATTCTTCCTTGAAATGTCTGCCTGTATGTTCATGACTGATAAAGTCTTTGTAATAACCGACTTCTTTGATCACATCAAAAGCCAGGGTTTCTTCGCTGACTGTGAATCCTTTTAGAATTCGCTTTACCATGCGGGCAATTTCATCACATATGATCAACATTTCCGGTGCGCCGTAAAGGCCGCTGGCCAGCGTGCCCATAACTTTGGTCATGGAAATGCCGGAAAGCGCGTTTAAAAGCATTCCCATGGTAGCCTGGCTGGCCGCTTCGGCATCGGGCAGCTTTGCTTCCGCAGCGCCGCCGAGGTTATAAGCCGGGATCTGATAAAACCTTGATAATTGAGCGACAACAGCCCTGGAAAGGGTCTGTTCGGGGCTGGCATATGTATACTGGAGTGTTCTCATGTCAAAAGTGCCTGTTCCCGGGCCATACATAACCGGAGCGCCCGGTTTGAGCAGCTGGGTTAGTACCACTCCGAAAAGCGCCTCCGCATTACTTTGAGCCAGGGTTCCGGCCAAAGTGGTTGGGCTGGTAGCACCCATCATTGGGGCCAGGGCCACAATTACCGGTATGCCAAATTCCACCGCCTCAACAGTACCGTCGCTGTACTTACCTACTTTAAGCGGCGATACTGTTTCGGTGAAAATAGCTATGGAAGGACGCCGGCGTAATTCCTTTTCCCCTCCGCTGGCTATTGAAGCCATTTCTATGAACCTGATGGTCGCTTCCCTACCCGGAGCGCTGTAAGGGAAAGGTTTGCTGCTGTTGCTTAAAAAAGCTTCGTACTCATGGTACAACTGGGTATCTTTGGGCATATCTCCGGCACAGCAAAACGTTCCCAAAAAATCAACATTATCCAGGCTATGGCCCAGGCGGGCAATATTGATAACATCTTCTTTTTTGGGAGTTCTCTTTTGATGGAGCCCGTGATCCCATATATGTGGCTCGGGCGATCCGCCCATGCCAAAATAAACCCTGCCCGGTTCTAATAATATATCATATTGTGGCTCCCGGCCGTGAAACACAAATGAACTGGGTGCAAGCCTGATCGCTGTTTCGATCATATCCCTGTCGAGACGAATAATTCGCTTATCTGGGTCTACTTTTGCGCCTGACTTTTTAAAAATATCTAAAATAATATCGGATTCGCTGCATATACCAATTTCCTCTAAAACCTTAACTGATGCGTCGTGAATATTTTGGACATCATCTTCAGAAACAACATTTGTTATTCCACCCATGAAACCTTTTTTCATCTTAATAGAAACCTCCCGCTACCTTCTTAATAGTCAATGTTAATGCGTTCAACAAGCCCTCATTTAGATTTTATATTAGAGTTTTACCTTAAAATCTTTAGATAAACCACCTTCTTTCCAGGCCTATTGCAGTCCAGCAGTAAAAATAATGAAGAATATTCAGGTGTTTTCAGTTAAATTTTAGGTGAAATAACCGGGAACAGGCAAGGCTTTAATTAAAATAATCCTGGCTGCCATAAGATTTAAAGCTGCCTGTTAATTAAGTTGTGTTTATAATTTTATATTTCCCTTTATGGAAATAATTATTCTATATAAAAACTATATTTCCTTTAATTTTTTAATTTACCTTGACAAAAGTACATTATAATTCCATAAGCGGCATTTATAATATTTATCAGCCAGTATTTATTATCCGGAAACTACGGTTGTTTTTTGCTGTTCCATTTTATTTGCCCGGTACTGGATTAAGGCAATTAAGGCCACAAGAGCAGCTCCTACGATATCTGTCCAAACTTCAGGCATCATCAGCATTACCGAACCGATGATAATAAATAGCCTCTGCCACATTGGAGTTACACGCAAGAAATAACCCCTCACGCCGGCTGCAATAAAGGCAGCTCCAATAAAACAGGTTGGAATTACTTCAATCAGTTCCCGTAACGGGGCATCGAGGAAAAATGCGGTAGAAAAAATAAACAGGTAGGGCATTACATAAGCGGTAATGCCAATTTTAAAGGCCTCTATCCCTGTCCTCATCGGATTGGCCTGCGCAATACTGGCAGCGGCAAAGGAAGCGAGTCCTACCGGAGGGGTTACATCAGCATCAACACCAAAGTAGAGGATGAAGAAGTGTGCGGCAAACAAAGGTGCTCCTAAAGCCACCAGGGCCGGCGCCACCAGGGTGGCTAAGATAATGTATTTGGCAATCGTTGGAATTCCCATCCCGAGAAGGAAAGAAGCAAGCATGGTTAAGGGAAGGGCAGCCCACAAGTTTCCGCCTGCTATGGAATCAATAACAGTGGAAAACTTTAGCCCCAGTCCGGTCATCGTAGTCATCCCGATAATGATCCCGGCAGCAGCGCAGGCAGCAGCTACTTCCAGCGATTTTAAGACCCCTTGTGAAAGGGCATTAATAATATCCTTGGGGTACATCCTGGTTTCCTTTTTAAACCAGCTGAGAGCTAATACTAGAAGTGTGGCGAAAAAGACGGAACGCGATGGAGATCGGCCCTGCATGATCATATAGATTAACAAAATTAAAGGTGTAAAGTAATAAAAACCTTTTTTAATAGTTTCGAAAAGGTTGGGAATTTGATCTTCGGGCAGGGGAACCAGCCCTTTTTTTAAAGCTTCATAATGGATCATAAAATAAGAAGTGGAAAAATATATTAAAGCCGGAATTATTGCTGCCACAACGACGACCCGGTAAGGCACTCCCAAAAATTCAGCCATCACAAAGGCAACCGCTCCCATAACAGGCGGCAGAATTTGACCACCGCAGGAAGCGTTGGCTTCAACGCCGGCGGCAAACTCCCGTTTGTAACCAAGCTTTTTCATCATCGGAATGGTAAAAGAACCGGTTATCCCGACATTGGCAGTGGTGCTGCCTGTAATGGAGCCGATAAAGGCGCTGAAAAGGACTGCAGCTTTGGCCGGGCCACCGGCAGATCTGCCTGCTAATGCCAGGGACAAATCACGGAAGAAATAACTGGCGCCGGAACGTTCTAAAAAAGCGCCAAAAATAATAAAAAGCACTATAAAACGGGCTGAAACCCCTAAGGGAATATTAAAAATTCCGGCATCAGTGTAATATAAATAGGGGAAAATACGGACTTCGGAATACCCGCCGTGGGCTAAAATACCTGGCATGTAGGGGCCAAAATAAGCATAAACGATAAATAAAACGGCAATTACAGCTATTGCATAACCTACAGTGCGGCGAACAGCTTCGAGAACGAGCAGAACTAAAATTGCCCCAAAAATAATATCTATATCAAGGGGAGCGCCAATTCTTCTTACCATCTGCCCGAAATCCCACCACAAAAACAAACCGACCATTAGAGTCAGCAGCAGGGGAATGATATCCCATATCTCCGGACGGTGCCGCAGGGCATTTTTCCTGGCCGGGTAAATTAAAAATATTACCGATGCCATCATCATCCAGTGTAGATTGCGGAAGATAACTGCCTGTGGTGGACCTACGTAGGCTGTATAAAGATGATAGAAACCTGCAGCTGCAGTGAAACCAAGTACCAGCCAACCGGCTGTACCGGCATAGCTGCGCTTTTTGGTATCATACATTTCTTCTTCTAATTTTTTTTCTGCTACTTTCTGTAAATAACCCTCTACTCGACTCTTGAGCACCCTTTAGTTCAACCCCTTCCCGGGAAAAACCCCATAGCTGGTTTTCATTTATTTAGCCTGCACTATATCGGCCTCATATGCGATCAGACCAAAACTATAACTACAATAAGGAACTTCCCTACTCTCAGGAATTTGTTTCAAGAGAGCAGGGAAGTTGAGAGCTGACTATTTAGTTCTTATTTGGTTGTGCGGATTATCAAAGAAGTACCGCCGGGCGCCAGGTCATTCAACCTGATAATATTATTATTTACTTCCAGCTCCTGGGAAACTGTCCTGGCTACTCTTAATGGCA
>PUKR01000163.1 GCA_003552365.1 Syntrophomonadaceae bacterium | reverse complement strand
TGATTATTATCGATGAAGAACATGAAAACACTTACAAGCAGGAAGAAACTCCACGTTATCATGCCCGTGACATTGCCTGGTGGCGGGCCCGCTACCATAATGGAGCCCTTCTTTTGGGCAGCGCCACTCCTGCCCTGGAGAGCTATTACCGGGCCAGGGAGGGCGATACCCTTCTCTTAAATATGAAGGAAAGGGTAACCCCCACCCAGCTGCCCCCGGTAGAAATTGTCGATATGCGCCAGGAATTAAAAGAAAAACACCGCCTTATATTTAGCAGGCTTCTCCTGGAACAGTTAAACGAGGTAGTTGAGCGAAATGAACAGGCGCTATTGTTTATAAACCGCCGCGGATTTGCCGGTTTTGTCCTATGCCGCGAATGCGGGCATGTAGTCCGCTGTCCTTCCTGTGATGTTTCAATGACCCTGCACATGGATCGGCAAATAATGTGCTGCCACTATTGTGCCCACGAAGCAAGTGTGCCGGTAACCTGCCCGGGCTGCCGGGGTACCAAAATTCGCTACTTCAGTGCCGGCACCCAGCGTGTGGAAGAGGAGGTCAAAAAACTTTACCCTGATGTGGCCCTGATTCGCATGGACCGGGACACAACGGCCAGCCGCGAAGCGCACAGCCACTTTTACCGCCAGTTCAGCGAAAGGAAGGCAAATATTTTAATTGGCACCCAGATGATCGCCAAGGGATTTGATTTTCCCGGGGTTACCCTGGTGGGAGTAATCGCTGCCGATACCACCCTGAACCTGCCCGACTTTCGTTCTCCGGAGCGCACCTTTCAGCTGCTTACCCAGGTGGCAGGGCGCACCGCCCGTGGTCCCGGGGGCGGCAAAGTAATTGTTCAGACCTACCGTCCCAACCACCACAGCATTGTATGCGCAAAAGAACATGACTACTCCGGTTTTTACGAAGCAGAACTGGAAAACCGGCGCCAGCTTGCCTACCCTCCTTTTTCGGAACTGATTCGCTTTTTATTCAGCGGACCCGATGAAGAAGCGGTATTTAACGCGGCTTCCTGGTTTACCGATAAGATTTTGCCCCTGGCCGGTGATGCTGAAGTTTTGGGACCGGCACCGGCTTCTCTGTACCGCATAAAAGAACAGTACCGGGTCCACAGCCTTTTGAAGGGAAACATGCTGGTCAAGCTTGCCCCGAAAATTAAAAAGCTAATCAGGGAGTATCACGGGCGTAAGAACCCCTCAGAGGTACGCCTGGCAGTAGATTTTAATCCCCAATCAGTGCTATAATTATTAAAGAATCTACAGGGGGAGGATCAAATTGGCTCTCAGGAAAATTTTAGATGACAATCATTCCGCCCTGCGCACACCCGCGCAGGAAGTGAAAAAAATAAACAGTGCCGTGCTGCGCCTTCTTAACGATATGCTCGAGACCATGCGCGATGCCAACGGGGTTGGCCTGGCCGCCAACCAGGTGGGCGTACCCAAGCGGATCCTGGTCGCAAGCAACGGGGAAGAAGAAGTTTATGAATTAATCAACCCTCATTGTGAAAATACGGAAGGCGAAGCCCTCGGCGTTGAAGGTTGCCTCAGTGTCCCGGGCTGTTACGGCGAAGTGCCCAGGGCTGAAAAAATAGTGGTTAAAGCATTAAACCGGGAAGGCAAACCGGTTCAACTGGAACTCGAAGGCCTTGCGGCCCGTATTATCCAGCACGAAATGGATCATTTGGAAGGAATTCTTTTTATCGATAAAGCCGTGCGCATGATTGATCCCGAGGATTTAAAAAGCGAGGAGAAATCTTGAGTGAACTGAAAGTGATTTTTATGGGGACGCCCTCTTTTGCCCTGCCTTCCCTTGCGTCGCTTTACTCGTCGGCTCACCGGCTCGAGGCGGTGGTTACCCGGCCCGATAAGCCTGTAGGCCGTGGTGGTAAAGTCCGACAAAGCCCGGTTAAACTGTGGGCCGTCCGGCACGGGGTTGATGTGAATCAGCCGGATAAAGTTAATGAGCAAAACTTCCTGACCTGGCTAAAAAATAAAGCTCCCGATTTAATTGTAACCGCCGCTTTTGGAAGGATCCTTTCCCGGGAGATCTTGCAGCTGCCTCCTTTGGGGGCAATAAACCTCCACGCATCTTACCTCCCCTATTACCGCGGTGCCGCCCCCATTCACCGTGCCGTCATGGATGGAGCGCCCTACAGCGGGGTTTCAATAATTAAAATGACCCCGGAACTTGATGCAGGAGATATCATTGCCCGGGAGAAAGAAAAGATCACTTTCCGGGATACAGCCGGGACCCTTCACGACCGCCTGGCTCAAAAAGGAGCCTCTCTTTTAGTTGAGGCAATTGGCAACCTTGCCGGGGGTAAAGTCCGGCCGGTGCCCCAGGATGAAAGCCTGGCTACTTATGCCCCTCCCCTCGAACCGGAAGAAGAAAAGCTCGACTGGACTCTCAGTGCCGCAGAACTTTATAACCGGATCCGGGGCCTTAATCCCTGGCCCGGTGCCTACACTTGTTTAAACGGGAAAAGGCTGAAAGTGTGGTGGGCAGAACTGCCGGAGGAAGATGATAGTAAAAGCGATGATTACCTTCCGGGAACCATTCTTACGGTAGGAGAAGATCATTTAAGGGTGGCCACAGGCAAGGGGGTCCTAACTCTTATCGAAGTGCAGCCGGCCGGGAAAAAACGAATGAATGCCGGCTCATTTTGCTGTGGTTACCGTCTTGAACCGGGTTGCCGGTTTAACGAGGAGCAGCAGTGTTGATTAAAGATGAAGCATTGCAACTTAAAGCAAGAGAAGCGGCCCTGCGTGCCCTGGTCAGGTGGGAACGGGACGGAGCTTACTTGAACCTGGTATTGCCTCCCCTGGTGGAAAAGATGAAAAATGATGACAGGTCCCTGGCCGTCCAGCTGGCCCGGGGTACGGTTCAGCGCTTAAATACACTTGATTGGGCCCTAAACCATTTTTCCCGCCGCAGTTTGGAAACCATGACCCCGTGGCTGCGTAATTTGCTGAGACTCAGCGCCTACCAGCTGATTTATTTAGACCGGGTTCCCTCCTATGCCGCCGTCGACCAGGGGGTGCGCCTGGCCCATCGTTTTGGGCACCGGGGGGTGGCCGGCCTGGCCAATGCTGTTTTGAGGCGCCTTTCCCGTGAAGCAACCAATTTGCCCTGGCCTGGACGGGAAAAAGATTATGTTCGCTACCTTTCCCTTAGCTACAGCTATCCTACCTGGTTAATTTCTAGAATATTAGACCGGATGGGCGCTGAAGAGGCTGAAAAATGGTGCCGGTCCGGAAATGATCATGCTCCTGTAACGATTCGTCCCAACCGCCTGCGGGTAACTCCTGAACAATTGACAGATCTGCTTGAAAATGAAGGAGCAAAGACCGAAGAAAGCCCGAATTTACCGGGAATGTTTCAACTGGTAACCTTGACTTCACCTGCAAAAACGGAAGCATTTCAAAAGGGGTTGTTTACCGTGCAGGGGGAAAGCTCAAGCCTGGTGGCGCCCCTGATGGACCCGCAGCCGGGAGATACCCTGGTTGATTTGTGCAGTGCTCCCGGCGGGAAAACCACACACCTGGCCGAATTAGTTAATGATTGCGGGCAGGTCTATGCAGTCGACCGCCATCAAAACCGGCTGCAGCTGGTTCAAAAAAACGCCCGGCGTCTCGGCCTTAAAAGTATTATTACGATCCGGGCCGATGGCCGGGAGATTGAAAAAGAAAGCCTGCCTGAACCGGCAGCGGTGCTGGTCGATGCCCCATGTTCCGGCCTGGGAGTAATCAGGCGCCTGCCAGAAATCAAATGGCGCCGAAGCGAGGAAGAGCTGGCCGGGTTTAAAAAATTGCAGACTGAACTGCTGGAATCAGCGGCCGGGCTTTTACCGGTAGGTGGCAGGCTGCTCTATTCGGTCTGCACCAACGAACCGGAAGAAACTGAGCGGGTTGTTGAAAAATTTAACCGGGGATTCGGAAAGGGCCGATTTAAACCGGTTGGCCTTTATGCTTTCCTTCCGGAACCCCTTAAAGCTGAATTGCCTGGAGATAAAGACACGGTATCTTTATATCCTCATCTCCACGGGGTGGACGGGTTTTTTATAGCCCGCTGGCAAAAACAAAGCTGAACTCATATTAAAAGTAACCG
>PUKR01000202.1 GCA_003552365.1 Syntrophomonadaceae bacterium | reverse complement strand
GTAAAGATATAGTCGCCGGCAATGAATTCACGCGAATAATCATTACGGTGGACGTAAAAACGAAAAGCGTACTCGTTTTGAATCAAGCCATTTTCGTATAAAATAGCAGCTATTATTTCAGTGTTGGCTCCGGGTGGAATTTCAACAGTAATATTTCTTTCGGTTTCTCCAGGATCAACCGGCTCCAACATACTGTTGTACCAATAATCTAAACCGAATAAAGCTCCGGCAGTTATAAGCACTAGAACAGTTAATGCCAGGACAATGCGTTTTAGCATTAATCAATCCCCTTTAAAATGGTTCTTCATTGTCTGAATCACTTAGGTTGCCTGATTTTTCATTCCATGCGGAAGCTACTTTATTCCATTCATCTTCGTCATCTACTTCCACCAGTGAATCTTCTTCGTCTAACTCCTCAACCCGGAATATGTAGGCATCTTCACCCAACATTACTTCATCACCTTCACCTTCATCGGTATATATTACCGGTACGAGGATAGCATAGTCATTGTTATTTACTTCTATGCGATCGATCAAAGCAAAATCATGTTCATTACCTTCTTCGTCTACCAGGATCAGGATATCTTCCCGTTCTTCACCGCTGCCGTTGCCATTCACTTTTTTAACACCTCGTTTCTGGTTATTAACCTGCCAGCCTGTTTATTGATTTTGGCAGGTATTTATATATAGCTCCAAGATAAGGGTTGCTGCAAGCTTATCTTTTACTTCACGGCGATTTTTTCGGCTTACATTGCCTTTTAGCAGGGTTTTTTCGACACTGGCCGAAGTTAACCTTTCATCAACCATCTCTACCGGTAGATTTAACTCCCGGCGCAGTTTTTCGGCAAATCTATAAGCGTTTTCTGATTCCTGCCCCCTGCTTCCATCCATATTTAAGGGGTTGCCCACAATTACCTTTTCAACTTCATATTGAAGACAAATATCTTTTATTTTTTTAATGGCATCCCCAATACGGGTATACTTAATAACATCAATCCCCTGTGCTGTCAAGCCCAGGGGATCGGTTATAGCTACACCGATACGTTTTTCACCGGGATCTAATCCAAGGATTCGCAATATTTTTCCCCGTTAAAGCTTGTTTTTTTCGGCCAGTTCAAGATAAACTCCGACTATTTCTTCCAGCAGTTCATCGCGTTCAAGCTGCCTGATTAAGCTGCGCGCGTTCTGGTGGCTGGTAATATAAGCCGGATCACCGGATAAAAGGTAGCCCACCAGCTGGTTCAGAGGGTTGTAGCCCTTTTCTTTGAGGGCCTGGTATACGGTGGTTAATATTTTCCTGGCCTGATTATCAACTTCTTCACCATCGACCCGAAATAAGACAGTTTCTTCATGATTATCCTGCACTTTCAGTACCTCCCGGTTTCAAATTTTTATACCTGTCCGGCAGTTTTTAACTGTTCCCGGACCAATCCCTCTACGGCGTCTAGTGCTTCCGGTAAGGCATCAGGATTTTTTCCGCCGGCCTGGGCCAATTCAGGCTTGCCTCCGCCGCCGCCATCTACATGGCGGGCAACATCTTGAATAATCTTGTTGGCCTGAACTCCGCGTTTAACCAGGTCGGAGGTAGCGGAGCCAACCAGGATTACCTTATCACCGCTAACGGCCCCAAGCACAACCAGCACAGAAGGTAGGCTGTTTTTAACCTCATCCATAACCATCCGCAGGGTTTCGTTGCTGTCGGCAGTAACTTTTGCGGTAAGCAATTTTACCCCGTCAATTTCTTTTACAGATGACAGCAGGGCTTTAACTTCGCTTTCAGCAAGGCGCTTTTTTAAATCCTGGTTTGTTTTCTGCAGCAATTTATAGCTATTGATGTGTTCATCAAATTTTTCTTTAAGCTTGCTTTCAGAGGTATTCAGCGCCTCGGCAATCACAGCAACTATTTCCTCATGCTCTACAGTCCGGGTGTAAGCATTAAGCCCGGAAACAGCTTCAATTCTACGCATTCCAGAACCAATACCTTCCTCAGATACGATCTTAAACAAACCTATTTCTCCACTCGCTGAAACGTGCGTACCGCCGCATAATTCCCTGGTATATTCACCGGTTGAAATCATGCGCACTTTATCTTCCTCGTATTTTTCTGTAAAAATAGCAGTCGCACCCAACTGTTCGGCTTCTTCCAGGCTGGTTATCTCGGCATTCACCGGTATATTGGAAAGGACAATCCTGTTTACTTCTTTCTCGATATCCTGCAGTTCTTCCCGGGTTAGAGCGGCAAAATGATTAAAGTCAAAGCGCAGGCGATCCGGGGCTACCAGTGAACCGGCCTGGTTAACATGGTCTCCTAGTTTATTGCGCAGGGCGCGGTGCAGGATGTGGGTCGAAGTATGGCTGCGGCAAATCCCGCTGCGCCTGCCTCCGTCCACTTTGGCTTTGACTTTTTCTTCAGCCTTAACCGTGCCCTCTTCTACTTTGCCCTGGTGAATAATTTGCCCCCAGGGTGAAAATATAGTATTTTCTACCCTGATCCGGCCACCGTTGGCTTCTAGATAACCTGTATCGCCAATCTGGCCTCCTGCTTCGGCATAAAACGGAGTGTAGTCAAGCAACACTTCCACTTTTTCGCCTTTTGCTATTTCAGGGCGGGCTTCTCCCTCGACCAGGGCAAGCAGCAGCCTGGATTCCTGCTCCAGGGTTTCGTACCCGGTAAAAACTGTGGTAAGTTCTTTAGCTTCATGGTATCTTTTATCGGCCCCTTCACCGGCACTTGTCCTGGCGGCAGCCCGGGCCCTTTCCTGCTGTTGTTTCAGGTGCTGATTAAAACCTTCGCGATCTATTTTAAAACCCTGCTCGTCCAAAATCTCGGCAGTCAGGTCAAGGGGGAAACCGTAAGTGTCATAGAGCTTGAAGGCCCAATCACCGGGCAGCTGGTCGCTTCCCCGGGAACGAATTTTTTCAATATAACCCTCCAGGATATCCATTCCCTGGGAAAGGGTTTCCTGGAAGCGCTGTTCTTCCTGCCTGACAATCTGGCGGATATATTCGTGACGTTCTTTTAACTCCGGGTAGGTGTCACCCATGGTTTCTACCACTACAGAAACGGCGTCGCTCAGGAAATCACCTTCGATGCCAAGCAGCTTGCCAAAACGGGCAGCCCGGCGCATCAGGCGCCTGAGCACATAACCACGTCCCTCGTTAGAAGGCAGTACTCCGTCTGCTACCATGAAAGTGGTTCCCCGGCTGTGCTCGGTTACTACGCGCAGGGGCACTTCCTGTTCCCGGCGGCGGGCCGGTTCTGCTAAGTCTTCAAAATATTTGTAGAGCGGTTTTACAATATCAATATCGTAAATCGTGTAAACGTTCTGCAGGGCCATGGCCAGGCGCTCCAGCCCGGCCCCGGTATCTATATTTTTATTTTTCAATTCAACCAGTTCACCGGAAGCTTCCCTGCTGAACTGGGTGAAAACAAGGTTCCATATTTCCAGGTAGCGGTCGCAGTCGCAACCGACACCACAGTCTGGACGGTCACAGCCCGCTTCTTCACCCATGTCGTAATATATTTCCGAACAGGGCCCACAGGGGCCAAGCCCGATTTCCCAGAAGTTGTCTTCTTTGCCCATGCGTTTGATGCGATCGGCGGGGACTCCTATATTTTCATTCCAGATTTTAAAAGCTTCTTCATCTTCATAATATATGCTGACCCAGAGGCGATCTTCAGGTAACCGGTAACCGTTTAGCACCAGATCCCAGCCCCAGGCAATGGCTTCTTCTTTGAAATAGTCGCCAAAGGAAAAATTGCCGAGCATTTCAAAAAAGGTGGCATGACGCCCGGTGTGGCCCACCCGTTCAATATCCGGGGTGCGCACGCATTTCTGGCAGGTGGCAATCCGCTTATGAGGGGGTTTTTTCTCCCCTGTAAAAAATGGTTTTAACGGGGCCATTCCAGCACCGATTAAAAGCAATGTTGGATCGTTCTGGGGAATTAATGAAAAGCTGGGCATAATCAAGTGGTCTTTAGAGCTAAAATAATCCAAAAACAGTTGGCGTATCGTGCTGGACTGCATCCTTTACCCTCCCTTACAAGTTAAAGCAATTATATCTGTTTTAAAGAAGCAATGTCAACAAAGTAGCAGAATTAAGCATTCAGATTAAAACTT
>PUKR01000091.1 GCA_003552365.1 Syntrophomonadaceae bacterium | reverse complement strand
GTTTAGTATGATATCTAAGTTTCTTGCGGGAATTTATTTTTTAAGTGGTTTTTCTTTTAGAAGATAGCGAAGACTTCGTGTATTTAAGTTTAACTTATTAGCAGTACTTTGCCTGTCCCCTAAAGTTTCTGCCATAACCACTTTTATGATTTTCTGAGCAATTTGCCCCTGACTGGCTTTTAAATCATCTAATATTGCAGGTAGGTCGATTATCCCGGCATTGTTGTATTCTTTCACCAGGTAACCGGTAAGATTCTCTATAAATTCATTTATAATCTCTGAATGGCCGGTGCGGATATTTACAAGGTCAGTGCTTGTATCAATTTGCTCATGAGCAACTCCCTCCTCTTGATTCTTAAGGCTTTTAATAATTTTTTCAGGCAGATGAAAAGGCTTGACTATTCCACCCTTTGCCATTGCCAGAGAATGAGCGACCATATTAGATAACTCGCGAATATTGCCCGGCCACTTATAAGAAAAAAGCAAATGCATAGCGTCTGCTGATAAGCAGATGCTAGATTCATTAGATGAATTTTTCTCTATAAAAAAATTAACCAGCTGGGGAATATCTTCTAGTCGTTCTCTTAAGGGAGGCAAAACCAACCTGGCGACATCTAACCGGTACAGCAAATCATTTCTAAACTTACCATTACTAACTGCTTCTTCAATGTTTGTATTGGTTGCAGCGATAATCCTGATATTTGATTGTATACTTTCTTTGCCGCCAACCCTATAAAATTCGCCGGTTTCAAGAACACGGAGCAATTTCACCTGGACATTTAAACTGGCCTCACTGATTTCATCCAAGAAAAGGGTCCCGCGATCGGCAATTTCAAAAATACCCTGGCGTTTATTAAGTGCCCCGGTAAAAGAACCTTTTTCGTGACCGAAAAGTTCGCTTTCCAAGAGGCTTTCTGTAAATGCGCCGCAATTGACGGCAATAAAAGGTTCATTTGCTCTTTTGCTGACGGAGTGAATATACCTGGATAATACTTCTTTTCCGGTCCCGGTTTCTCCCTGGATCATGATCGTTATATCTTTTGGAGCCAATACATCAGCCATCTGCTTGATCTGGCGCATCTTCTGAGTCTTGCCAACGATAAACCCGGTTGTGGAGATTTCTTCATCTGTATTTACAGGATTATCCTGGTGCTGACTACGAAGTGCCTTGCTTACCACATCATAAAAAACTTCCATGTCATCTAACGGCTTATCCAGGTAATCAAAAGCGCCAAGTTGAATTGCTTCGACTGCAGATCGTATTGTGCTGTATGCAGTTATAATTACTGCCGCACAAAAGGGCTGAATAGATTTTAGGTGCTTCAAAAGGGTTAGTCCGTCGCTGTCCGGTAATTTTAGATCAAATAGTGCCAGTTCATAAGTATAATTGTCCATTAGGCTATAAGCTTCTTTCCCTGTAGAAGCTGTCTGGACCCGGTAGTCTTTTTTTAGTAGCAGTCTTTTTAACAGGTCCCGGACTCCTTTTTCATCATCAACAATTAAAATCCTGGCACTGCTCATGCTCTCACCTCCAGGCTCTAAAATACTCTTGCACCAGAGATTATTCAATATTTAGGGGCAGGATAATTTTAAAGGTTGTTCCCCTGGCTAAATCACTACGCGCACTTATCTTTCCCCCGTGAGTGTTGATAATACTATGACTGAGCGAAAGGCCCAGGCCGGTATTGCCTCTCGGTTTTGTGGTAAAAAATGGTTCAAAAATTTTGGAAAGATGTTCGGGACGAATTCCTTCCCCATTATCTTCTAAAGTAATGAATACCTTTTCATCTAAAAGCCCTGTTTTAATGGTGATTCTTTTCTGCGGAATTTCATTCAGGGCATCCCAGGCGTTGGTCAACAAATTAATAATCACTTGTTTCAGCTGCTCCGGGTTAGCTTTTATTAAAGGTAGATGTTGGAAATAATCCTTGATTAACTCTACCCGGGTGTAATCTATTTGAAATTCTGTAGCGTGTATCGACTCATCGATTAATAAATGTAAATCTACAGGGACTATAACGGTATTATCATGTTTAACCATTTGGTTAAGATCCTTGATTATATTTTTACTTAGTAAGCCATAATTATAAGCATCTACAAGTGCTTTATAATCCTCATGATCTTCGGGCAGGTTATTTAAAGCAATTTGAACATTACCAAGGATTACAGTTAAAGGGTTATTTAGTTCATGAGCTACCCGGGCAGCCATTTCACCTAAGGCTATTTGTTTGGACATATTTCGCCTATGGGCTTCTATTTCCAAACTTCTGGTGACGTCCCTGGCATATTGAATGACCCCGTAAATTTCATTTTGACTGTTATAAACCGGGTAATAAAATAAATCAAGGATCTTGCCGCTGCATATCTCCACCTGCTGCTGGGCAGGTTTTCTTTCTCTAATCGCTTTATTGGCCTGACAGGGGTTGCAAACTTCATAACGGTTATGCAATAAGTGGTAACATTTTCCCCCCAAAATATCTTTCATTTCATGGCCATAACAATTTAAGGTTCCCTCGTTCACCCGCTTTATGTTGTGTTCTAAGTCAATAAAAATGATTGGATCCCTGACTGCCCTGAAAGTCTCTTCCCATTCAATTTTTCGCTGAATTGCTTGATCATATAAATGGCGATTTTCCAGGTAAACCGCTAACTGGGCGGAGAGTTGTTCTAAAAATAGCCGGTCTGATTCGGAATAATCTATTTTTTCCCGGTTACAAATCAAGAGGTTGCCGATAATCGCACCTTTAGCATTGAGAGTATATCTCAGCACCTGCGCAAAATCATGCGAAGATGTATGGTTTCTCTGTTGATAATCAGCTTTCCCCAAAAATGAACTCTGCTTGCTGTTTTTTTTTGTAAAGTCCACTAATCCCAGGTGGTCAAAGTATATTATCTTTTTAAGTTCGGGGACAATACTGTCGATGATCTCAATTAAGTCAAGATCCACGTCCATGCTTTTAGCCAGGTTATAAAGGATTTCAAGCTGGGTATTCCTTTTTTTTGTCTCATTGATCTGTTTCTTTAACTCAACGTAATAGCTGTTTTTAGAGGAACGGACACCGGTTAATTTTTCTAGCATTTTATTAAACCTCCGCCATGATTATAAAAACAGGCCAAACAGCTCTTAAGAATAGATGGTCTCTTAAAAGGCTTTGGAATAAATATTTGCAATATCCTCAACACAGGCTTTCCTTGGGTTTGTGATCAGGCAGGCATCTTTTACAGCACACTCACTGAGATAAGGGATAATATCTCTTTTTAATCCCATATTCGACAATTTCTCAGGAATACCAATATCAGTGGAAAGCTGCCGGACTTCTTGAATTGCTTTTAGGGCTGCAGACCTGCTACTTAAACCATTAATATTTGCTCCCAGGCTGACTGCTATATTACTGTAGCGATTCAGGCAGGCAGGCAGATTATATTCCATCACATAAGGAAGCAAGATGGCATTTGCTTCTCCGTGTGGCAGATCCAAATCACCGCCAAGGGGGTGCGCCATAGCATGGACAGCACCCAGTATGGCATTGGAAAACGCCAGCCCGGCTTTTAAACTGGCCATGGCCATGTGACGTTTTGCCTCAATATTGCTATTACAGGCTACAGAATTACGCAGGTTTTTACCAATTAACTCGATAGCACTTAGCGCATGGATATCGGTTAACGGGGTGGCCGCCAGCGAAACGTAAGCCTCCACAGCATGAGAAAGAGCATCCATCCCCGTGTTTGCAGTCAACATTTTGTCTTTGGTGGTTAAGATTAGAGGATCTATAATAGCGATGTCAGGGATTAATGATTTTGATATAATTGTCATTTTTACTTTAGTGCTGCTGTCCACTATAATGGAAAACTGGGACACTTCTGCCCCGGTACCAGCTGTAGTAGGGACTGCAACAATTGGTGGAAGCGGCCTGGTTACCTTGTCGATACCCTCATAATCATTAATTTTTCCTCCATTGGTGGCAACCAGGGCGATGGCTTTACCTGTATCAATCGGACTTCCGCCGCCAACCGCTAATACGGCGTCACATTGATTGGCAAGGTATTCATTAACTCCTGCAGCTACTTCATAATCTTTTGGATTAGGGGTTAAGTTTGTCCAGACTACATAGCTTAACTTAGCTT
>PUKR01000065.1 GCA_003552365.1 Syntrophomonadaceae bacterium | reverse complement strand
AGCTTATCTTTAATTAAGAATGTAGCAGAGGAAAAGCTTCCCCAGCTACTTTGCAGGAATTGGCGGGAAGCGGTAAAAGGGCATTTACAGGAAAACCCGATCACGGACAAGGAATGGGCACACCTTGAGGAAGAATGCCCGGATATGCTAAAAACCATAGCCGCAGATCCGGTGCCTGGTTATGGAGCCACGCTATTAGCTGTGCTTGTAACCCCCGGGTATGCTTTACTGCTCCAGCTGGGTGACGGAGACATTATAACTGTAGCCGGTAATGGCAAACCGGAACGGCCGCTTTCAAAAGATCCCGGCCTGCTGGCAAACGAAACCAGTTCCCTGGGAACGCCCGCCCCGTGGCAGGAATTTCGCACCTGTTTCCAGGCCTTTCATGAAAAGTATCCCGGATTGTTCATGGTTTCTACAGACGGTTACGCAAATTCGTTTCCCGGCGAGGATGATTTCTTAAAAGTCGGACACGACCTGTTCTTAATGCTTCAAAAAAACGGTGTTGATGATATCAGGTACAACCTGCATGAATGGCTAAAAGAGGCGTCGCGGGTTGGAAGTGGTGACGATGTTACCCTGGGGCTTATATATAATAAAGACATATCCTAAAATTTTGCCATAGCGGAGGGGAATTATGATCAATAATATGCCCAATGTAAAAGTGTTAATGGCCCGCTGCAGTTCCACCGGTGAAAGTTTCGGGGTTCGCCTCGAAGAGGTTACCCCCGGAGCATGGCTGGCAGACTGGGCTTTTCATATAAAAGACGCGCAGGCCAGGAAAGAGGGCTACCACGAAAATGTAGTCACCGGAGAATTTGGTTTTGCCAGTAAATACCCCGGCTGCCCCCACTGCGGCAGGGATTCCCTGGTTCGCTGCCGCTGCGAGGAGATTACCTGCTGGGACGGTGACAGTAGAAATGTCAGCTGCCCGTCGTGCGGCAGGAAAGGTAAAATCGGAACCCCCGTTACCAAGCTTAAAACCGACATCGATCGCTAAAAGTTGTCAGGGGGACGGGGTTGTTGACAACTTTTTTTAAGCTACGGAGGATATAAATGAACCAGATCCTTGAAATCGGACAAAATGTAATATCCAGGGAGACGGGGAATGCCTGCAAAGTAAAGGAATTTCTTGGCGGCGGCGGGCAGGGTGAAGTTTACCGGGTCGAGCTGCAGGGAAAGCCACTGGCTTTAAAGTGGTTTTTTCCGGAAGCGATCACGCCTGCTTACCGAATGAACTTGGAAAGGCTTATCAGTAAAGGGCCACCTGACAAAAGTTTTCTATGGCCGCTGGAGCTAGTATTTGATAATAACATCAAATCTTTCGGTTACCTGATGCCTCTCAGGGATGGTCGCTACCGGGGCATTGTCGACTTAATGAAAAGACAGGTAGATCCTTCTTTTCGGGCTCTTTCCCTGAGCGGGTTCAATCTTGCCCACAGTTTCTTGCAGCTTCATTCCAAGGGTATGTGCTACAGTGATATTTCTTTCGGAAATGTTTTTATGCACCCCGGCAGTGGCGATGTTTTGATTTGTGATAACGACAATTGTATATTTGATGGTGAAAAAGCAAATATTAAAGGCACCCCGCGGTTTATGGCACCTGAGGTGGTGCTCGGGGGAAATCCGAATATCCAGGCAGACTTGTTTTCACTGGCAGTGCTGCTATTTTATATGTTTTTTCTTCATCATCCTCTTGAAGGAAAGAAAGAGGCTGAGATCAAGTGTTTTGATCTTCCAGCGA
This sequence comes from Syntrophomonadaceae bacterium, assembly GCA_003552365.1. Lineage (GTDB taxonomy): Bacteria > Bacillota > Dethiobacteria > DTU022 > DTU022 > B1SED10-74M. The sequence continues at coordinate 2,407 of PUKR01000065.1, read as the reverse complement.
TGAAAAAGCTTTACGGTTCCGAACCGTTATTTATTTTTGATCCCCGTGATGAGAGCAACCGCCCCATTCCCGGGATTCATGATAACGCTTTAATCTACTGGTCTATCTATCCAGATTTTTTAAAGGATATTTTTACCAGAGCCTTTACTGCAGGTATTAGTGATCCCCGGAACGGGAGGGTGCGGGAATCTGAATGGCGCTCGGCTATGCTCCGCTTGCATGACAGCATTATATACTGCCCTGTTTGCGGAGTGGAAAATTTTTACGACCAGGTCCGGGTAAGCAACCAAAGTTCTTCGGAGAAAGAGAAAACAAGTGGTTTTTTGGAAAACTGTTGGTCCTGTAATAAAAATGTGCCCGTGCCACCTCGTTTAAGAATTAAGCAGTGGACCGTGATGCTAAATTATGATACGAAACTTTATCCTCACCACCTGGATCCCTCCGCTTTTTGGGACTTTGAAAGACCGGTTGCGGAAGTTAACCGCCATCCATCCCGTCCGGAGATATGGGGACTGAAAAATTCAAGTGAGGATAAATGGGTTGCTACCACTGCCGAAGGCAGGGTTGTCGATGTGCCGCCTGGTAAAAATGTGACCCTGGCTGTAGGCACAAAAATTAACTTTGGAAAGAGTGAAGGAATTATTGAGCAATGAGTAAGACATTTGCATCGAACCGGGAACTGCAGGAGGAATAATTGTTGAATAATCAGGTAGCTCGTATCTTGAAAGAACTCCTCCGGGAACATGGTTTGGGTTTAAGTAGAAATCCAAGGCGTTGCCGGGCACTGCTCATGGATTACTGCGGCGAGAACAAAAAAGAAATAAATGCCCTGGTTATGGCCCTGTATCGGGGAGTTCCAAAAGATTTACAGCTGCCTGTTCAAGGCCCATCGGATATAACCGTGAAAAGACTCACCCAAAGATTAACAGATGAACTCGGAATGGCAGAAGATGTTTCTTTGTGGGCGGTACTGGCCTGGGCTTTTGCCCTTGAATTACGTGTTGAAGAGCCGGGACAAACCGCTTTAAAAGATAAGCCGCTTTCAAATGGGTATTCCGATAAAGAAACAATTGACAAAGATATGCCGGTAATAGAAAAGCCTGTAGAACATTTTTGCCTGCGCGGACATTTGGCAGCCGTGCTTGCCGTAAATTTTTCAGCAGATGGTAATAGCCTGGCATCCGGCGGCAGGGATTATTTAACCAGGTTATGGGATAGCCATTCGGGGGAAGAGCTAGCCATCCTGCGTGGACATTCCGGTTATGTGGAAGACCTGGTATTTTCTCCCGATGGTAAATTGCTGGCTACTGCAGGCGGAGATTATACTGTTAGGTTATGGGACTTATCTTCAAAAAAGGAACTGCAAGTTATGCGCAGTCACCGGGCCTGGGTTTTTTCGGTAGCATTTTCGCCCGACAGTAAAATTATAGCCTCAGGCAGCTGGAATAAAACTATACGTTTATGGGATACCGGGCTAAAAAAAGGACTTCAAGTCTTACGGGGCCATGAAGCCTGGGTATTATCCGTGGTGATTTCTGCCGATGGGAAACTATTGGCTTCGGGTAGCCGTGACGGTACTGTTCGCCTGTGGAAGCAATCCACAGGCGAAGAGCTTTCAGTTTTGCGCGGCCACGAGGACTGGGTCAATTCGGTCTCTTTTTCTCCCTGCGGAAGCCTGCTTGCTTCCGGGAGCGGTGATCATACGGTAAGATTATGGGACACTGCCTCCGGTGAAGAATGTAAAACTTTTTACGGACACTCGAAATCGGTCCTGTCAGTATGCTTTTCACCCGGGGGCAAGCTTCTTGCATCCTGTAGCAGGGATGGAACCGTGCGGCTCTGGGATGTGGCTTCGGGTAAGGAAATTTTCGTTTTAAGCAGCCATAAAGATGTTGTCGCTTCCGTAGCATTTTCTCCCGATGGTAAGTTATTGGCCTCAGGCAGTTACGACTGTACTATCAAGCTCTGGCAGCTGCCTCCTTTTTGTTTGCATTAATGACTGTATTTACGATTTTTGATGGATTTACTGGCCCGGTAAACTGTAAATACTAAAAACAGGTCGTTCCCCGGTTTGCCTTGGGCGGTATAATAGAAAGTGCGAGAGCTTTTTTAATGGAAATTTGTAATCTTCGCTGCTTTAAGGGCTGCTTGAAGAAAGGAGAAAGTTTGCTTGAGGAAGAAGACAAATAAAAAGAAGAAGGTGTTTGCCAGGGTGAAAACCCTTGTATTTATGATCCCCCTCTTAATAGTTGCTTACCTGTTTTTAATTAATCCAGGGGCTGCCGGGAATATTTACGAACATGTTTTTCCGGAACGAGAACAGGTAGTGGAAGATAAGCCGGAACCGGAGGAAGTGGAAAAAGTGGAAGATTCCGATGAGAAAATGAAAGATGTTGAAGACCCTTTT
>PUKR01000014.1 GCA_003552365.1 Syntrophomonadaceae bacterium | reverse complement strand
AAGGAGTTTCCCGGTCTTGACCGGATCAGCCTGGCCGGCAGTATCAGGCGCTGCCGGGAAATTGTCAAGGATATTGACCTGGTGGCTTCCGCCGATGAACCGGCCCGCTTAGGCGAGTATTTTACAGGGCTGCCGCAGGTTAAAGAGGTGAAATCTCTTGGTGAAACCAAAGCGGCGGTATTGCTGGACGAAGGGATTAATGTTGATTTACGGATGGTGAAAAAAGAAGAATACCCCTTTGCCCTGCACCATTTTACCGGCAGCAAGGAGCATAATACCGCCCTGCGGCACCTGGCCAGGACCGGGGGGATAAAGATCAATGAATACGGGCTGGAAAAGAACGGGTCTCCGGTACCCTGCCGAAATGAAGCCGAGTTTTTTGAAGCCCTGGGCCTGGCCTATATCGAACCTGAACTGCGGGAAAATTACGGAGAGATTGAAGCTGCAAAAGAAAAGGCCCTGCCCGAGCTCCTCGAAGAAAAAGATATCAAGGGCACTTTTCATGTGCACAGCAATTACAGCGACGGGTTGAATACCCTGGAGGAAGTTGTCCGTTACTGCCGGGAACAGGGATATCAATACGTGGGTATCAGCGATCACAGCCAGTCTGCTTTTTATGCCGGCGGGTTGAAAGAAGAAGACCTGGAGAAGCAGGCCGAAGAAGTCTTGAAATTAAGGGAAAAATACCCGGATATCGGTATTTTTCACGGCGTGGAGTCAGATATAAAGGCTGATGGTTCCCTAGATTATGAAGACCGGGTGTTGGAGAAGCTTGATTTCGTGATTGCCTCTGTCCATTCTTCTTTGAAAATGGAAAAAGATAAAATGAACGAACGGATCAAGCGAGCCCTTGACCACCCTTCGGTAACTATGCTTGGCCACCCCACAAACCGGCTTCTTCTCGGCCGGGACAGTTCCCCCCTCGACCTGGAAACGGTATTTAAATCAGCCGTGGATAATAACGTTATCCTGGAATTAAATGCCAGCCCGGCCCGCCTCGATTTAGATTGGCGCCACCTGAAGAAAACTAAAGAGCTGGGGCTGCAGGTTTCGATTAACCCGGATGCCCATCGCCTGGAAAGTTTCCGTGATACCGGTTACGGGGTGTCTATTGCCCGAAAGGGATGGCTGGAGAAAAAAAATGTATTTAATACCCGCAGCCGGGAAGAAGTGGAAAATTTTATTAAGAATCACAGGCAGTAGGATAGTCAGGCGGTTTTGCCCCTAATAAAACTTGAAATTAACTATTATTTCCACCACAAAATCGATGAAGTAATCGCCGTGTGGGTTCAAAGTTACAGCCAGGAATAAAAATTTTAGCGAACTGTATTCACGCAGCTCGACCAGCGACGTTCTTTGGCTCACCGGCCGGTACTGCCACACTATCGCAATGCTGCAGCCCGAAATTTAGCACGGTTATAGCTGTACGCTAACAAATTTTTGCTTAATGATTAAGCGCGCAGGTTTTTTTACTTTTGAATAGAATACCCCCTTGAAGAAGATCAATCTTTTTAAAGCTTTTATTATTGGGGGTATTAAAGTGGGAAAAAATGTTGAACAAAAACCGGTAGCGGTAGTAACAGGCGCCTCATCGGGTGTGGGCAAGGATATTGCTTCTATTCTTGCTTTAAAGGGAGGCTGCCTGACAATCCTGGTTTCCCGCAGTAAAGAAAAGCTAAGTAATGCAGCGGCAGAGATTAGTGGGCAGGGTGGAGAGTGCCTTTCCTATGCTGCCGATATTCGCAGTGAGGAAGAAATGGCTGCAATGGCTGAGGAAATCAAAAAACGCTATGGCCGGGTAAATTTTTTAATTAACAATGCCGGCCAGGGTATATTTAAGGCCATCGGAGACCTGATTGTGGATGAATGGAACCTGATGCATGAAACCATGGTTCTGGGTTCTTTTTTATGCACCAAACATTTACTTCCTTTAATGGTTAATGCAGCAGGGTACCGTCATATTTTAATCAACTCTTCTTTTTGGGGAGTGGAAGGCCGGGTGGCCAAGTGCACCGCCTATAACTCGGCCAAGTTTGCCCAGAGGGGATTTGCCCAGTCCTTACGGGAGGAACTGCGTCAGCAGGGAGTAAAGGTGACCTGTTTCCTTCCAGCCAGTATCGACACTCCTTTTTTTGACGGTGAGGATACCTGGGAACATACCCCCGAACGGATCCTTTCTTCAAAGGACCTGGCCCAGGTGGTTTACGATATCTTGTATTACCCCGGGAACCTGGTAGTGGAAGAAATGGCGGTTCAGGCCATAGACCCGGATTAGTTAAGCTAAGGAGGTTAATTTATCTTGAGTAATTTTCCCGAAGCAAAAGTTTTAGAGGTCGACTTAAGTAATAAAAGCGTTAACCAAAAGACCATCCCCGCGGAAACCTACCGTCTTTACCCGGGTGGCTCGGCGCTGGGGCTTTATTTGCTGCTGCAGGATATGCCTGCGGGTGTGGATTCACTTTCTGCAGAAAATATGCTTATTTTTTCGGTATCTCCTTTAACCGGCCTGCCGGTTAGCGGTTTAAGCCGGATGACTGTTACCACGAAGAGTCCCCTGACCGGGGCTATCGGTGACAGCCAGGCCGGCGGGTTTTTCCCCGCCGAGCTAAAAGCTAACGGTTGGGATGCGGTTGTTTTCCGGGGTCGGGCCGATACCCCCGTTTACCTTTTTATTAACGGGGAAGAAGCGACCCTGCACGATGCCGGTGAAACCTGGGGCAAAGTTACCGGAGAAGCCGAAGAGAAGATAAAAGAAGAGCTGGGAGAAAGCGATCTGCAGGTAGCCCAGATCGGGCCTGCCGGTGAAAACATGGTTAAATATGCTTCAGTAATGAACATGTGCAACCGGGCCAATGGCCGCAACGGTACCGGGGCTGTGATGGGTTCTAAGAACCTGAAGGCTATAGCGGTGAAAAAAGCGAAGAAAAACAGGCCGGCGGACCGGGAATGGTTTAAGAAAGTATCATCAGAGACAAAAAACCGGATTGAAAAAAACAGCGTGGTCAGCAGCCTGGCCGAACACGGGACGGACAGCACATTAATGCCTCTTCACCTGGAAGGCTTCTTGCCGACTAAAAACTGGAATTCAGGCAGGTTCCCGGAAGGGGCGGAGAATATAGCCGGTGAAACCATGAGCGAAACCATTCTTAAAGAAAGAGACACCTGTTATGCCTGTGCAGTGAGGTGCAAAAGGGTAGTGGAAGTCCCAGGGTCGGTCGATCCCCTGTACGGGGGGCCCGAGTATGAAACCTGTGCAGCGCTCGGTTCTTACTGCGGCATTGAAAACCTGGAAACAGTGGCCCGGGCCAACCAGCTCTGCAATATGTACGGGCTTGATACTATATCCTGTGGCGGAACTATTTCCTTTGCCATGGAATGCTATGAAAAAGGCCTGATCACCAAAGAAGATACGGGCGGGTTGGCGTTAGATTTCGGTAACGGGGAAGTTGTCCTTGACTTGATAGAAAAAATTGCTAAAAAGCAGGGTATCGGGAAACTGCTGGCTGAAGGCAGTAAGGAAGCAGCCGGGCAAATCGGCGGCGAAGCCCGGGAGCTAAGCATTGCCGCAAAGGGGCAGGAGCTGCCTGCCCACATGCCCCAGCAGAAACCTACCCTGGGCCTGATTTACGCGGTAAATTCATTCGGTGCCGACCACCAGTCAAGTTCCCATGACCCTGTGCTGGGCGCTCCCCCGAAAAGTAAGATCAGGAGTTCCCTTTACCAGGTGGGAGTTTGGAAGGGTTACAGCCCGGACGATATATTAAGCATGGACGAAGAAAAAGTAAGGTTTGCTTACAATACGCAGTGTTTTTATTCGCTGGCCGATACTCTTTGCCTGTGCCAGTTCGTCTGGGGGCCCTGCTGGCAGCTTTATAATCCTTCCGAGCTCGTAGATTTGTGCCGCTACGGCCTGGGCTGGGAAACCTCTCTTTATGAGTTAATGCTTGCCGGTGAAAGGCGAATCAACATGATGCGCTTTTTCAATAGCCGGGAAGGTTTCACCAGTGAAGACGACACCCTTCCAAGCCGGTTATTTACGCCCCTTCCTGACGGTCCTTCTGAAGGGGTAGCCCTTAACAAAAAAGAATTTGAAGAGGCGAAAGAGCTTTACTACCGTTTTGCCGGCTGGGACCGGGAAAAGGGCAACCCAACCGAAGTTACTTT
>PUKR01000114.1 GCA_003552365.1 Syntrophomonadaceae bacterium | reverse complement strand
TTCAGGCAGTTTAATCCACAGCTTTTAAAATAGCTGAGCAGGAACTAATTTAGATCATATCAACAAGCATGAAAAAATAATAAACAAAGGGCGCTGCCAACATCAGGCTGTCAAAGCGGTCCAAAACACCACCATGCCCGGGGATTAAACCGCCTGAATCCTTAACCTGCAGCATTCTTTTTAAAGCCGATTCCATCAAATCGCCGAGCTGGGCAAACACGGTTATCCCCATGGCCAAAAGTACGGCCAGCCCGGGATTGATTCCGGTCAAATCCGGGGAAAAAATAGAAACCGCCAAAAAGATCAGCACCGCGCCTCCGATGCCGGCCAGGGAACCTTCGACCGATTTTTTTGGGCTGATCTGGGGAGCAAGCTCCCGGAAGCCCCATTTACTACCGATAAAGTAAGCAAGGGTATCATTTATCCAAACCCCGGCTAACAGCATGTAAGTATAGAGGGCGCCGCCGGGCTGCATGCGTAGAAGCAGAAGATAACCGCATAATCCTCCAATGTAGATAATACCCCATAAAGTGAGGGATGCATCGGTAATATTTATTTTTTCCGGGTTTAATAGGGTTAAAACGAATAAAATAAAAAGAGTAAGCATAACCAGGGGCAGAAGAAAAACATATTCCTGGAGGTACAAAACAACAATCAACATGGTTACTCCAAAAAAGCTGATCACAGGAGGAGCAAAATAACCCCCGGCCCGTAAAAGACTATTGTATTCATAAACGCCCAGGTTAACGATTAAAAGCAACAGCAATGCATACCATGGCCCCCCAAAATGGACAGCCAACAACACCAGGGGAATTCCAACCAAAGCCGATAATATACGCAGTACAAGCATGTTCTAATCACCTGTTATCATTAAACTTTGCCAAACCGTCGTTTACGGAGTTGGTAATCATAAACAGCTTCCATCAGATGGACTTTGGAAAAGTCAGGCCAGTATACTTCGGTAAACCAGAGTTCGCTGTAGGCCAGCTGCCAGAGTAAAAAGTTGCTGATTCTTTTTTCGCCGCTGGTCCTGATCAGCAGATCGGGATCGGGCAGTTCCGAAGTATACAGGTAACGGTTAAAATCTTTTTCATTTACTTTTCCCTTTATTTTACCTTCACGGGCATCCTGTAACATCCGGTTAACAGCCAATAAAATTTCTGAACGCCCGCCGTAATTAAGCGCAAAATTTAAGATCATACCGGTGTTGTTCCTGGTAGCTTCGGTGCCCTCATCGACCGCTTTTTTTACCTTACCCGGCAGCCTGGAGCTGTCACCCAGCAAATTGACCTTGACGTTTTCGCGTATTAACTCTGGCAATTCAGTTTGAAAATACTTTTCAGGCAGGCTCATCAAGTAATTAACTTCCCAGGCAGGACGGCGCCAATTTTCCGTGGAAAAAGCAAACATGGTAATGATTTTTATGCCCAGTTCATTTGCGCATCGCACCACTTCCCGGACAGTTTCCACACCCTGCCGGTGTCCTTCGTGCCTGGGCAGGCCTCTTTCCACCGCCCAGCGGCCGTTGCCGTCCATTATAACGGCGACATGCCCCGGGACTTTTTGAAAATCAATTTTTTCTTTAAGTTCCTGCTCCATTTTTTCCACTTTCATGTTTACATCCCACCGTTCAAAAACAACGGCTCTCCCTTTCTATTCAAGAGAGAGCCGCCTCTCATTTTACTTTCTAAACCGTTTAATTGAAGCCCGATTCAAGCATTCCGATACCCGGCGCGGCCCTTTCCGTCACTATAATATCATAAATCCAGAAAGGAACCGCACATTTACACTTCCATTATTTCTTCTTCCTTGGCCTCTAAAACTTTGTCCACTTCTTCAATTTTGCTGTCAGTAAGTTCCTGGATTTCATCCTGGGCCCGTCTGCTATCATCTTCAGAAATATCACTGTCTTTTTCCATTTGTTTGATCATATCATTGGCATCGCGGCGAATATTGCGAATCGCCACCCGGCCTTCCTCTGCCTTTTTCTTAACATACTTGACCAGTTCCTTGCGCCGTTCTTCGGTCAGTTCCGGAATGGTTAACCTGATCACATTGCCGTCATTTGAGGGAGTTAATCCCAAATCAGATTTTTGGATTGCTTTTTCGATTTCCGGAATGGACTGTTTATCCCAGGGCTGAACCACCAGCAGGCGTGGTTCCGGAGCAGTAACCCCGGCCAGCTGATTAAGAGGTGTCGATATCCCGTAATAATCAACTTCAATCCTGTCCAAAAGAGACGGAGATGCCCTGCCTGCACGCAGGGTGGCAAGTTCGCGCTGAAAGGCAGCCACTGCTTTGGTCATCTTTTCTTCCGCTTCAGCATAAACATCGTCGATCATAATTTCTCACCCCTGATCAAGGTTCCAATTTTTTCACCCATTATTGCCTTTTTGATGTTTCCAAAGTTAAGTCCGAAAACAATTAATTTAATATTATTGTCCATACACAGGGAAGCTGCTGTTGAATCCATTACCCCCAAATGCTGGTTGATAACCTCGATATAATTTAGTTCTTCAAAACGGAATGCATCGGGTTTAACCAGGGGATCGGCATCGTAAACTGCGTCTACCTTACCCTTGGCCAGCAATATAACTTCGGCTTCAATTTCTGCCGCCCGCAGGGCGGCCGTGGTATCCGTTGAAAAGTAAGGGTTACCGGTTCCACCGGCAAATATTACGATCCTTCCTTTTTCCAGGTGGCGTAAAGCTCTCCTGCGGATATAAGGTTCGGCTACCTGCTTCATCTCAACCGCAGTCTGTACCCTGGTGTCTACCTCGCACCTTTCCAGGGCATCCTGCAGGGCCAGAGCATTGATTACCGTAGCCAGCATCCCCATGTAATCAGCTGTAGCCCGGTCCATTCCCTTTTTACCAGCCTGGGCTCCGCGCCAGATATTACCGCCTCCGACAACTACGGCAACCTGAACATTATAAGAGCTTACTTCTTTTAACTGCAGGGCTATGCTTTCCATCACCTGCTGATCAATTCCAAAGTCCTGCTCCCCGGCCAGAGCCTCTCCACTTAATTTTAATATGACCCGGTTGTACGCAGGTTTTGTCAATACAGCACCCCCGTCGCTAAAATATTCGACAAAAAGGCATTTATACCCTTCAACCATAATGATTTTTTATTGCAGGCAAAAAAAAGAACACTTTTCAGTGTTCTTTTACTTAATATTTAACTGCAACCGCAGGACGACTCATCCGAGTCTTGTCCTTCACCAACCTCGAACCTACAGTAGCGACTGATTACAATATTCTCACCTATTTTAGCAATCAGGTTGGTTAAAAGGTCACCAATTGTAATCTCTTCATCTTTAACGAAAGCCTGTTCCATCAAACAATTTTCCGTGTAGAACTTATCAATCCGTCCGCTGACAATCTTATCAATTACTTTTTCCGGTTTGCCCTCATTTAAAGCCTGGGCCTTGATTATCTCCCGTTCTTTTTCCAGTTCGCTTTCAGGAACATCTTCCCTGCGCAGGTAAGCCGGGTTAGTTGCGGCAACCTGCAGGCATATATCATGAACAAATTCTTGAAATTCATTGTTGCGGGCTACGAAATCCGTTTCACAATTGACCTCAACTAAAACTCCCACTTTACCGCCCAAATGGATATAGGAATCAATCATCCCATGTTTTGTGGCCCTTCCGGAACGTTTTGCAGCTTGAGATAAGCCCTTTTCTCTTAAAGCGCTGATTGCCTTTTCTTCGTCACCACCGGCTTCCTGCAGTGCTTTTTTGCAGTCCATCATGCCGGCTCCGGTTTTTTCTCGTAAAGATTTAACCACTTTAGCATCGATATGCATCAAATTACACTCCCCTGTCAGAACTAAATCTATTTTAAATTATAAAGATCTACTCTTTTTCTTCACTTTCCTCTTCAGCGGCAGATTCATCAGCAGCTGCAGCATCTTCAATCGCTTCGCCGACAGAAAGATCGGGTTCTTCAGCTACCTGTTCCTCACTGCTGTAAACCGTTGCTAATTCTTCTGAAGCATCAACTTCTTCACCGGAAGGTTTTTCTTCTTCACCGGAAGGTTTTTCACTTTCAACATCCGGCTCTTTTTCATCATCCAGATCAATAACCATAGTTTCAGATGCTTCAGCTTCATCATCTTCAGGGACTTCAGGCTCCTCGCTGATCTGTTTTCCTTCAAGCACGGCATCGGCCATCACCGA
>PUKR01000227.1 GCA_003552365.1 Syntrophomonadaceae bacterium | reverse complement strand
GGAGGGATTAAGATGGCGATATTGGCTAAAGAAATAATGACCACCCCGGTGGTCAGTGTAACAGCCGATACAACGTTGAAAAGAACGGCTGAAATTTTGGACGAGAATTGTTTTAGCGGTTTACCGGTAGTGGATGAAGAGAATAAGTTGATCGGTATAGTTTCTGAAACAGATATCTGGCGTTATTCGCAGCAAATAATAGGCCAACCGCTGCGGGATCCGCACCAGGTATTTACGAAAAGCAAGGATGTGCTGCACGTAGATATTACCCATCGGGGGATCGAAGTAATTGAACTGGTTGCTTCAACCACGGTGGAAACATTAATGACGACCGAGGTCATATCTGTATCAGAAGATACACCGGTTTATGAGGTAAGTAAGTTAATGGAGGAGAACGGAATTAACCGGATCCCGGTGGTTGACGAAAACAATCAACTATCGGGGGTTATAACCCGGGCCGATTTAATTTCGGCAATGGTTAAAAATTGGGATAAGTTTACCCTTGATTAATGCGATCCTTTTAAAGCAATAATAAAATTTAAAGTTTACCGAGCTGTAAACAAACCACCAGATATAGGGGGGTAGGCCATATGGAAAAACCGATTTATGAAGGCGGAGGCTATAATGTCCTTACGGAAAAAGAAATAAGCCAGGTTCATGAAACCTCAATCAAGGTTTTACAAAATGTGGGCTTTGAAATTAATTATCTTCCGGCCCTGGAGTTGCTGGAGAAAAATGGCGCCAAGGTAGATTATGACCAAAATAGAGTTTATGTTTCCAGGGAATTAATATCTCGCTGTATCAAACAGGCTCCGGCCGAATTTGTTTTTTATGGACGCAGGGAAGGAAGAGATATCACTGTTGGTGGGAAAAAAGTAAACTTTGGATCCGGTGGCCTGGCCCTCTATGTCCTGGACCTTGAACGTAATAAACGACCCGGTGAAATTCATGATGTTGCCGAATTAGCCAGGCTCGCCGACCGGTTGGAGTACCTTGATTTTTTCATCAATCCCCTGTATCCGCACGATATCAATATAGAAACAGTTGATATCAACACCAAGTATCAGGCACTTTCCAATACCAGCAAACCGGTAATGGGTGGGATATTTAGCAAGCAGGGCCTGGAGGACTCAATTAAAATTGCCTCCATTATAGCCGGTGGCCTGGAAAACCTGCAGCGCCGCCCGTTTATCGGCTTTATTTCATCAATTTCCAGCCCGCTTAAGCTCGGTGCGGAACATGCAGACTACATTATGGAAGTAGCTCGTTACGGCCTGCCGCTTGCTACTTCGACAGCCCCGGCTGCAGGAGCCACGGCCCCGGTTACCCTGGCCGGTACCCTGGTTCAGCAAAATGCCGAAGCGCTGATGGGAGTTATTCTAACCCAACTGGTTAACCCGGGTACCCCTGTTTTTTACAGTGCCGTGCCGATAACTATGGATATGCGCACAATGTCATTTTTAATGGGCAGCATTGAGTCGGGTTTGATGAATGCAGCGATTACCCAGATGGCCCATTATTACCGTCTTCCCTGTTATCTTACAGTAGGGACAACCGATTCCAAGCTGCCGGATGCCCAGGCAGCTCACGAAGGCGCTACAACGGCAATGCTGGCCGCATTAGCAGGCGGAAATTACATCCACGAAGCTTTTGGCATGCTTGATGGAGCGCTCACCGTCTCCTATGCCCAGTATATAATCGATAACGATATAGTGGGAAGCTGCCTGCGCACGTTGAGGGGAATTGAGATAAACCAGGATACCCTGGCTTATGATATAATTGCCAGGGTAGGGCCGGGTGGAAACTATCTCAGTGAAGAACACACTGTAAGATACATGCGCACAGAAAGCTATGCCCCCAGGGCCAGTGACCGCCAGTCGTATCAACGCTGGATTGATGCGGGCAGTAAAGACAGCTGGAAAAGAGCCGAGGAATTAGCAGTCCAAATTCTTAATGAAACCTCGGATCCAATTATTCCACCGGAGGTTGATGCAAAAGTCAGGTCTGAATTCCCGGATCTGGTCACTGTAGAACAGGGTGAAGGGTTACACTGGGAAACCGGTTCAGGCTAGTAGTTACGGGAAAGTCACTACCAGCCTGACCAGGTTTATATCTTTTTTCCTTAACATATCAAGTCCCTGGTTTATCTCATCCAGGGGCAGTTCTCGTGTAACCGAATGGCTCATATCCAGTCGTTTTTGATCGGCCAGTTCAATAATTACGGGGAAATCTGCCCTGCTTTGATCGGCGCTTCCCATTATAGTTCTTTCTTTAAGCAGCAGGTCATGGTAAGGGTTGAGGGCAATTTCTTCGGGACAAATACCTACCACCACAGAACGGCCACCTGTAGCGGTACAATCTATTGCCTGGCGTATAGTCTGGGGCAGGCCGATTAATTCTACGGCCAAATTTACTCCACCACCGGTAAGCTCGATTACTTTTTCCACGGCTTTCTTTTCTCCCGGATTTACTGTCATGGTTGCTCCGACCCGGCTTGCCAGGGAAAGTTTTTCCGGATCCAGGTCCATGGCGATAACTTTACCTGCTCCCATTATTTTTGCAATCTGCACTGCATGAAGGCCCAGACCTCCAATTCCAATTACAAGTACGCTTTCCCCGGTTTTTACGCCGGCCCTGCTTAAAGCATGGAACGGGGTGGCTACAGCATCGGTTAATAGAGCGGCATGGGTAAAAGGAATTGAATCGGGGAAAGGGTAAGCATTACGGGCCGGAACGGTTATATATTCCGCAAAGCCTCCGTCAATATTTTTGCCAAGCATTTTTGCCTCACTACAGTAATTGTCATTTCCGCTGCTGCATGCCGGGCATTTGCCACAGGTGACCAGGTAAAAAATACAAACCCTGTCTCCCGGTTCAAGGCCCCGGACCTGTTTACCGCATTCCACTATTTCGCCGGCGATTTCATGCCCCAAAGTAATCGGCAGTTTAGTAACCTGGCTTCTGCCTTCCTGGTAGTGCAGATCGGAACTGCAAATACCGGCAGCTTTGACTTTAACCAGGATTTCCTCTTCCCCGGGACTGGGCACTGGCAGGGTTACCAGTTCCAAAGGGTTACCTTGTTCTGTTAGTTGGGCGGCCCGCATAGTTTTCATCAATGTGCCCTCCAATCAATTAGATCAAGCTTATTATCTTTCCATCAAGTATAATTATTTCTTAAACTTCTCTTTCTATATCTGATCTGGTTTCCCTGCTAAAACCTTTTGCTTCGCCTGATACCGCAACAGCTTTACCGGCAATTTCCCCCATCCAATATGAAGCGCAGTTGAGCAGCAGCATATTTTTACGCTGTCAAGATGAGCGCTTCAAAATAAAACAGAGAAGCACTTAGTTTATTTAAATTTAAAGCAAAATTCATGGCAAACCAATTTATCGAGCTTAAAATTGCAGGTGAACAGGTTATTCTTGTAGAATTATTTGACATCAAGTTGCCAGGTTTGCAGGATTATATTTTTTAAGGTGGTGGCCGGGATAATGAAGATTAAAAAAGCAGTTATACCGGCGGCCGGGTTGGGGACCCGGTTTTTGCCGGTCACTAAAGCACAGCCTAAAGAAATGCTGCCGATTGTGGACAAACCGACCATTCAATTTGTCATTGAAGAAGCTGTGGAGGCGGGAATTGAAGACATTTTAATTGTTACCGGGCGGAACAAGCAGTCAATCGAAGATCATTTTGATCGCAGTATCGAATTGGAAGAAGTTCTCCGTAACAAGGGGAAAACCGGGGACTTGCAGGAAATGCAAGGCATCAGTAAACTGGCCAATATATTTTATGTTCGACAAAAAGAGCCCCTGGGACTTGGCCATGCTGTCCTTTGCGCTAAAAGTTTTGTTGGCAATGAGCCGTTTGCTGTTTTGCTTGGCGATGACATTATCTATTCCCGGGTTCCCTGCATCGGACAAATGGCAGAAGTTTACGCTCAGAAAGAAGCTTCTGTTTTAGGGGTGCAAAAAGTGGGTTGGGAAAACATTCATAAATATGGGGCAGTGGAATCTGATGATTCTGCAGGTTCGGTAGTCCGGGTAACTAAACTAACAGAAAAACCATCCAGGGAAGAAGCAAAAACAGACCTTGCCGTTCTTGGCCGTTATATTATTGATCCCGGTATATTTGAGATTTTGGAAGAAACCGGCCCCGGTTCCGGCGGTGAAATTCAGTTAACCGATGCTTTAAATACATTGGCTGAAAGAAAACCGG
>PUKR01000099.1 GCA_003552365.1 Syntrophomonadaceae bacterium | reverse complement strand
TAAGACATGGTTATGGAAAGCAAACCTGGCCTGATGGACGTTCTTATGAAGGTGAATGGAAAAAAAACCGGATGCACGGCAAGGGAGTCTATACTTTCACAGACGGCTCTCAATATAAAGGCTTTTTTAAAAATGGAAATTTTGTTGATAAAGGGAGATTTTTCTTTCCCGATCAATCAGAATACCGGGGAAAACTGTTTAATGGCCTGCCTTACGGTAAGGGGTTTGTTTATTTTTCTGACGGCAGCTATTTTGCCGGTAAGTTCGAACACGGTAGTGACAGCGGTTGGGGTAAGGTTTATTACTCCGGGGGCACAAAATATATTGGTGAAACTAAGAACAACATGCCCCACGGGGAGGGTGAGCTGGTTTTTCCCGATCGTTCCCGCTATGTAGGAATATTTGTTAAAGGTTCTTCCGATGATTCCGGGGTCTACTTCTTTGCGGACGGTTCTCGTTATAACGGTGCAATAAAAGATGGGCGACCGAATGGTTATGGTGAAGTTAATTTCCGGAACGGTGTTGTTTACAAGGGGGAATTTGAAAGCAGCCGCAGGCAGGGACAGGGAAGGCAAGTATGGCCGGACGGTTCTGAGTATGAAGGAGAATGGTATGCCGATAAGTTAAACGGCTGGGGGATTTATCGTTCCGCAGGTGGAGATTATTATGAGGGTCATTTCTTCAACAATGATTACCATGGTAAAGGATTTTTAAAGCAGGCTGATGGATCAGAATATAAGGGTAATTGGCGAAGAGGTAAAATGCACAACCGTGGAAGTTGCTGTTTTGCCAAAGGCGGTAAATACGAAGGTGAATTTGCCGGCGGCAGGTATCATGGCTGGGGAATTCTTGAATGGCCCGGTGGAAGTATTTACAGGGGGCGCTGGTGGAACGGATGGCGGCATGGTTATGGAACCTGTCTGCCCGCAGTCGGAGATAAATATAATGGAGGCTGGTTTTTTGATCGTCGCCACGGGGTCGGCCGGCTGATCCATGGAGAACATTCGTTTAAAAAGGGTATTTGGCTGTTTGGATTTGGACCTTATAGGGTTATTGAAGATAATAATAGTTCTACCGGGGAACAAATGGAACGAAATATCACCCGGCAAGGCCCTGGCTGATGGTATACCGTTAACAATTGACATCACAAGTATACTTGATTATACTCAAGCTGAATATATCCTAATAACCTGATCGACAAGGGCAAACCTGTCGAAAGGCAGGGGCGCAAAGCTAAGGGTCTAAGGTTAAGACAGACTATGATAGCCTGGCTGCCGGCTCATGGTTAGTAACTTATCTTTGTCGATCTCTTTTCCCGTTAAGGGTAAAGGGATTTTTTTGGCATTAGCTTAAGCTGCCATTATCGATAAATATCGCGATTTTACTATAAATATTTTGTTTGGAAAAGGTCTATTCGATATATTTGCCGGTTAGTAAAATATGTTATAAACTTAATGTGTGTGAAAATATTTTAAAAGTTACTTCACTTAAACGGTTTGTTGTTGTGCCGATAAAAATAACAGCTAAATCTTTAAAAAAAGGTGCGAGCAATGAGATTAGTCCCGGTTTGGGCTTTGCGCCCGGGCATGAGAGTAGCCAAAAAAATAACCGGCAGCGGGGGTGCGGTCCTGCTTAATGCCGGGGTTAAGCTGGAAATGGAATACATTCAGCGGCTTAAGAAATTAAATATCCGCGGGGTTTACGTTCACGATAACCTGATCCCGGATATTTACGTAGAAGATGTTATCCTTGATGAAACCAGGGAAAAAGCTGTCAGCCTGGTTAAAGATACTCTCACCGGTATTAAAAATCAAGAGAACAAGAAATATACCCATTTTATTTCTGTGAAAAAAGAACTTTCTAACCTCCTTGATGATATTGTCGGCCAGTTATTAAGCAATAAGAATCTCACCGTTAATTTATCCGATATCAGGTATACTGACGACTATACTTTTGGGCATTCTGTTAATGTTGCTGTTTTATCCATCATGACCGGGATCTCCCTGGGAATGTCCCGTTCAGCCCTTAAAGATATTGGGCTTGGTGCATTCCTGCACGATTTGGGCAAGGTTGTGGTTCCTCTAAATATACTCAACAAACCGGACCGTTTGTTTGAGGATGAAAGGTTGGAAATAGAAAAGCACCCTGCTTATGGTTTGAACCTGATTAAAGGGCGGCAGCTGTTTAACGGACCCACCCTTTCAATCATTTACAAGCACCATGAAAGGATGAATGGTGCTGGTTACCCGCAGGGGTTAAATGGGGATGATATTGAACTTTACCCAAGGGTATGCGCGGTAGCGGATGTATATGATGCGCTGGTTTCAGATCGCCCATACCGTCCCGGGTTTATGCCTCACAAGGCCCTGGAAATTATGGAAGAAGAATCTACAGGATATGACTTAAATGTGATGCAAACTTTTTATCATCACATATCCGCTTACCCGGTAGGCACTATAATCGGGCTAACCAACGAACTAATTGGGGTAGTTACTCATAACACTCATGGCTATCCCTACCGGCCCAGGGTTAGAATTATTTGTGCCAGGGAGGATTTTGCCCCCCTTGAAAGCTACGAAATAGATCTTTTGGAGGATTTACAGGTAGCTGTCGACCGGGTGTACCATGACCATGAATTACCGGAGCACGTTATAAACAGAGACTTATCTTAGTGTATGATCTCATCAATTGAGGAGAGATATCGTTATGGAACTTAAAAACCTCATGGAACAGGTCGTTTCCAATACCATTGATGACGTAAGGAAATACCATGAATTCTGCACCTGCCAGCAGTGCCGGTTTGATATCAGCGCTATAGCGCTGAATAAAATTCCACCGCGCTATGTAGTTTCAAGCAAAGGAGAAACTTATGGCCGGGCCGAACTTTTAGCAATGCAGCAGGACCTGGATATTTTAGGTATAGTGCTTGACGCTGTTAAAATGGTGCAGAAAAACCCGCGCCATTGAACTACAGCCTTTAACTTGCTGTAACTGAATTTTTAAATTCAGCTTCTAAGTTAACTGGAATTGAATAAATGTTAGAAGGAGTTGTTTGTTGGATGAGACAGCAGGACGGCAACAACAAAAACACTTCAAAAAATATCCTCCTTGCCCTGGAAAACGGACAGGTTAAAGTAACCGATGTTCCTAACGAGGGAGGAACTGGAGCATTTATTAATCCGGGCGAAGGTGTTGAAGTAAAGGTAAATGGACGGGTAATATCCGGTAAAACGGAAGTATGTCCCGGAGATAAGGTGGAGGTTGCTTCCAGGGAAGAAACTGAACCTGACCAGGTTGAAGTCAAGATCAGTGCAGACGGCATGAGGGCGGAAGCTCGCTACAAGCCGGGCGTGCGAAAGTATTATATAATAGATGATCATCCCTATACTGATGAACTAACGGTAGAAGGTAAGCTCAGGGAAGAAACCATAAAAAATTTAAGCCTCGAGCAACTCCAGGAAGAAATTAAAGCGCAGGGAGTTGTTTATGGACTGAATCAGGCTGTTTTGCCGAAAATAATTGAAGAAGAGAATGCCTGGCACCAGGTTGCTATGGGGAAACCGGTTAAACAGGGGAGCAACGGATGGGTGGAGCCGCTTTTTGAGGGGGCAATGAAAGCTGTTGCATACGATGAAAAAGAGGGCCGGGTTGATCTCAGGAAGCGTTTCGAGATAGAAGAAGTTAAAAAAGGTGACCCCGTAGCCGTAATTCATCCGCCAGTGCCGGGAGAATCAGGCAAGAGAGTTACCGGGGAAGAGATACAACCAGATCCGGTTTTTCCGGCCGAGATAAAATGTGAAAGTGGAACCACTCTCAATCCAGATCAGACTAAAGTCCTTGCTAACTGTACCGGGGCACCTACTTATAAAAAAGGGCGGACCCATGTCTTTAGGGTTGACGATGTTTATACCCATAAAGGCGATGTGAACATAAAAAGCGGAAATATAGATTTTCGTGGTCACTTAAAAGTACAGGGCGGTATTTCTGAAGGGATGAAAGTTTCCGCTGATGGTGATGTCGAGGTGGGAGGCAATGCATCCGGCGCGGAAGTATTGGCCGGAGGAAGTGTTTTGTTTAAAGGCAATTGCATTAAGTGCAGGGTCCAGGCCGGCTGGGTTGATCTTGTTGTCGGTGAAATTTATGATGTTTTGGAAAATATGACTGAGAGCGTAGGTAATGCTCTCGCAGCTTCAGAGGAAATTGCCAAAGCCCTGGAACAAAAAGGTAAACACACGGAGAAAATGGAAGCAGCGGTTGTCCGTTCCCTATTGCAGAGCAAATTTGCCGATCTGCCCGACTATGCCAATAGCTTGATAAAGTCTGTGAAGGCTGCCGGACGGTCTCTTCCACAAAACTTAACCCGTTTAATCAGTGAAATAGCCCCCCATTTTACTGATTACCAGTACAGCCAGGCCTTAGGCAGGCCTGTTTTGCAGGAGGTCTATGATAAGCTGCTGCAGTTGAAAGATGAAAGTAATGCTGTAAAAACCGGGCAAGCTGATATCACAGTGCCTTATGTTCAGAACAGTGCCCTTACCTGTACCGGGAACATTATAATAAACGGGCCCGGAGTTTATAATTCCCAGTTAAAAAGCAATGGCGAAGTAAGGATTTCCCGGTTGTTCCGTGGCGGAACTATTGAAGCCGGCGGTGATGTATATATCGGTGAAGCCGGATCGCCTCGTGTCAGTTCTGAACAGGGGCGCATTTACGTTCCATATAAGTCGAAGGTACATTTGGGCAGCATCTATGAAAATGTACGGATAAAGTTTGGCAATACAGAGTACCGCTCTGACCGGACGCTGAACAGTGTTCGCCTTGTCCTCGACCAGGAAGATTTTGAAGTTAAAATCCTCCCCTGGGAAAAATAAATTCTTTCTTTCACCATTTACCTCTTAAATATATTTGCCAGCTGACGATTATTGTATATGAAAGACTTAATATCTAATAATTATTAAAAGAACTATGTCTGGATCCAAGTTTTCATGGAAAGAAGGGATCGGAAATGAGAATAAGTTCAAATTACCTGCACCTGATCAACCGAATTCTGACCGAGGAACCGGGAAAAGCTTCAGGCGGTTCACAAAAGGCCAAGTCTAAAGGTGAAGACCGCAAAGAACTTTCGCAGCTGCTCACCGGTTTACAGCAGGAGATGGATCGGCTGGAAGAAGAATCCCGCCCCGAAAAAGCGGCCCAGTTGAAAAGCCTCGCTGAAAAAATTGAGAATGGTGAGTACCACGTTGACAGTGAAAAGTTGGCGGAGGCCATGCTAAAGTTTATGGGCAAGATTTAACTTACATTACCCAACCATGAAGGGAAGATTAATTATGGCAGTGCCCGCTTACCGGGAAAAAGTAATTGAACTGGATATTGTTTTAAGTGAAGGAACCAAATTATTCAAAAATATACTATATATGGAAGAAAGAATGCGCAAACAGCTGATGAGCGGTGATTATAAAGCACTGCTCTCTGATGAAAATACCCGCTCAGATTTAAAGCAAAAAACTGCGGACCTGGAAGACAGGCGTAAAAACCTTGTTTATGCCAATACCGGGATTGAGGAATATATTAAAGCCAATGTTGAAAAAAGCAGTCAGCCTGATCTACTGGAAAAACTGGCTGAAATCAGGAGGACCCTTCAAGAAATTCGGGCTATCCATGAAGTAAATCGTGCGCTTTTGGAAGAACGTCTCAGATTTTCAAAAGAGCTGCAGGAACTTGTCCTTTCCAGCAGGCTAGCTTATTACGATCAAAACGGTCGGCTGCAGAGAACAGAACCGGGGTCGCCAAAAACTCTTGACCAAAGCTGTTAATCGGGTTGATAAAGGGGAGTTAAAAAATGACCATATTTGGTTCATTTGAAATCGGTCGCAAAGCATTGAGAGCTCAACATAAAGGAATGGAAGTCAGCGGCCAGAATGTGGCCAATGCCAACACCCCGGGTTACAGCCGGCAAAGAGCCAACCTTGAATCCGTGGCTTCCCCGATAGTAGCCGATACCGACATGGCTCCCGGTAATGGGGTCAGGGTATCAAAAGTTGAAAGAATGCACAGTGAATTTTATTTTTCCCAGAAAATAAATACCGGTTCTCACGAAGCTTACTGGGAAATGCGCCGGGAAACCTATATGACTGCCGAATCGATAATGATGGAACCGGATCAGTATGGCATTAATAAATACCTTAATGATTTTTTCGATGCCTGGCAGGAATTGAGTTCTTCCCCGGAAGAAGCTGCGGTGCGTTCCGGGTTGCGGGAAAAAGCGGTCAGCTTAACTCATTCGGTGGAAGATGTTTATATGCGCCTGGAAGATATGAGGTTGGATAAACAGGAAGAACTGGAGATGCGGGTTAATGAGGCAAACCGGATAGCTGATGAAATAAGTGAATTAAATGATAAACTGCGCTTTGTCGATGCCTTGCAGCAAGACTCAAACGAATTATTGGACAAACTAGACCTGGCCATAAAAGAGTTATCCGAGTTGGTTGATATCCAGGTGCACCGTAAGGGAAGCGGAGCAGTTGATATTTTTGCCGGGGGCCAGCTTCTGGTCCAGGAAGATCAGGCTTTACATATGAACGTGAAGACTGATGATTCCGGTGAAGGCTTGCAAGTAGTAAGCCAACGCGGGCGTCCGTTAAACTTAACCTCGGGCCGGATTATCGCATTGTCTGATGCTGTAAATAAAGATATTCCCCATATCCAGGATGAATTGGACACAGTTGTGGGAACCCTTGTGGAGGAAGTAAATGAACTGCACAGTGACGGATACGGTTTGGATCATGAGGAAAGCGGGATCAATTTTTTTGAGCCTGTCGAGGAAGGATCTTCTGCGGCCATGAATTTCCGGGTTTCTGAACAAGTTATTGAAGATTCTTCCAATATAGCAGCTTCAACCGAGCCGGGTGAACCCGGCAACGGCGAGAATGCCCTGGAAATAGCAAGGCTGAGAGACCAAAGGGAAGAAGGACGCCTTGACGGAGTTTCCCTGGTCGAATATTACCGGGGTGTGGTTACCTCGATGGGCGTGGAAGCCCAGGAAAGTGAGCGAATGGTCGAAGCATTTAGCCGCACAAAAAAGGAATTTGAGGAAATGCACAACTCGGTAGCCGGGGTTAACATGGATGAAGAAGTGTTGAATATGACCCAGTATCAGCACGCCTGGCAGGCTGCAGCCCGGTATTTGAACCATGTAGATGAAATGCTCACGGTTCTCTTTACCGAACTGGGGCGTTAGGAGGTTAGCGCATGCGTATTACCCATAAGATGGTATCCCATAACATAAACCATAATCTTCAAAACAATCTTCAACGGCTTGAACGCTATGGAGATCAATTGTCAACAGGGAAAAAGTTTACCCGCCCGTCCCAGGAACCGGTAGGTGTGGGCCGGGTTATGAGTTATAGTGCTTCGATAGACCGTAATGAGCAGTTCCGGTTGAACATGAATCAGTCTAAAAGCTGGCTTGATAACACTGAAGGGGGATTGCAAAACGGGCTTGATGTTTTACAAAGAATCCGTGAGTTATGTATTTACGGAGCTAATGACAGCCTTACTGCAGAAGATCGTCGGGCAATAGCTCCCGAGGTGCTTGAATTTACTGAACATATGATCGGAGTTGCCAATACAGAATCAAACGGGCTTTATATATTTGGCGGACATCAAACTTTTAATTCTCCTTATGTTCGCGAAAATATGTATCATGTTGAAGTTAATGAGGATAGCGGGATCCGTTACGGGGAAGAAAATGAAGCGGAAATTTATGATTTAATTGCAGAGGGCATGCAAAATGGTGATTACCGGCTCGATCAAGTAAGGGAAGAATTGGAGGCTGATCAAGAAGCTGCTGTCAGCTTTAGCGGGCAGTATTTACAGGGCAGCGCTATGAACATAATCGGCAATGATAATTTTGAGGAGACGGCGGGAGAAATCAACAGTGGAGTTATGGTTAAAGCAGAGCCGCAGGAAGGTTCCGATCTGACTATCGATTACGATAACAATAATTTTATAGAAAATGAGCCCGATCAAGGCTTTGCCTTAAAGCTTAATTATGATGGGGAAACGGAACAATGGAACTATGTTGAAAGTGTAAGCGGTGAAGAAGGAACGGTTGATGAAAATGGCGTCCTTGAGCCTGAGGGCGGAAATGAATCAGTTTTAGGAGATGATTTTAGGATCGATATGGATCAGCTCGCTGGCGCCGAAGATGGTGACTCCGTAACTGTCGCTTCCGGTTTCAGCGCTTCCGTACAGCTGGAGGTAACCGGTGTTGATGAAAGTACCGGTGAAGTTACCTACCATTATAACTCTCATCAGTATGCCCTGGATGGAACCTATGAAAACCACGAGGGCAGTTTTACCCTTACCTATGGTGAAGAGGGTGAGGAAAGCCAAACTGTTAACCTGGGAGATATCGAATTCAACATTGAAGGCCTGGATCAATTAGATGCGCTTGATGCCGGCGATCTAAAGATGGGCGACAAAGCAATATTGAATTTCAAACCTTCCGGGGAAGAAGGAGTTACTTACGATCAGGCACACCTCAGCGGTGAACACCGGGGAGGGGGATCTGGCATCACCTACGTTTTTGCCGAAGAGGCCCTGAATGATTCGGATATCGAACTGCATTATCAAAGCCTGGATACTTTTGATCGTTCTCCGAACAAGGGTGAAGTTCATGATGGCAGCATTTCACTATCTTATAATCAGTTTGCAGATACCGGTGAAGAGGCAGCCCTAACCTTTTCCTACGATAGTGAAGGATTTCCGGTATATTACGGTGATGACAAGGAGCGGAGCCAGGATATCAGCCCCCACCAGCAGGTGATTATGAATTTAAGCGGGAAAAAAGTATTTGGCGAAAATGAAGAAGTTTTTGAAGCAGTTTTTGAAGTATATAATGCCTTGATGAACGATGATCGTGAAGCGCTTGGTGGCGAAGCCCTGGATAAAATGGACAAATCGGTGGATCATTTCCTGGAACAATTAGCCCAGGTTGGAGCGCGATCGAACCGGGTGGAAGCAATGTATGACACTCTCTTTAGCGAAAACATATCACTGCGTGAAATTCGCTCGGAAATCGAAGATATCGACCTGGCTTATGTAATCACAGAATTTACAATGCAGGAGAATGCCTATCACGCTGCTCTCTCTACAGCCCAGAAAATGCTGCAGCCAACCCTGGTGGATTACATGCGATAAGAGTGTTTAGAACAGGAGGTCATAAAATATGACAATTGAACAATCAGCCGTAGATACCAGTCAAAGGAAGCTTGTAGAATTTATATTCCCCCGTGGTATCCCGGGCCTGGAATTGTACCGCCGCTTTTTAATTGAACCAATTCCCGGAAACAGGCTTTTTGCCATGCTGATAGCAGCTGATGATCCCTCGATCGGGATGATCCTGGTTGATCCGTTGCCATTTTTCCCTCGCTACAGTGTAGATTTGCAGCGAGATGATCGGCGTGATCTTATGCTCAAAAAAGAGCGGGATCTCATAATTTTTACGACCGTTACTGTAGATGATGCCAGGCTTTACACCAACCTTGCCGCACCGATCCTGATCAATGTGGTCCAAAAAAGAGGCAAACAGTTGATAGTGCCTCACCGCTGTGAGGACATGAGAGTGCCGTTAGACACTGTAGCAGGGCCGGAAAACTAATGGTTATTTTTCAGGATAGAGTTGATTATTAAAAATGATGAGAAACGGTGGTCTTTTGAAAAACTCTAAAAAACCAGCCCAGGAAAATTTTAACCACACATTAAAGCTTATTCATCAACTGAATGATGCTTTAAAAAATGAAAGCTTGGCTATAGAGGAGCTTGACGATCAAAAATTACAAGATTATGGAGATAGGATAGAAAAATTACTGAACGACCTGGAAACTCACCTTCCCGATAAAAAAGAATTACCGGCTGAGCAATCTAAAAAACTGTCCCATTTATTAAAAGGAATTAAGGGTTTCCGCGAAAAAAACAGGCGCCGCCTGGAGGAAGCTTTAAAAACATCCGGAAATACTATAAACAGGCTGGCAAGGGGCCGGCAAACCTTGAAAGCTTATAAAGGTATAAAGCAAGGACACCAGGAGCTGTTTCTCAAAAAAAGATGCTAATTTAAAAAATCCTGTACCGATTGACGCTTGCTTATTACCCTGGATACTCTGACAGATAACCTCTAAACTTTCTATTTCACCGCTGCTTTGCTACCCGGCAAAATATCTTCAAATCCTCTGCTCAACTAATATAAATTGCTAACACTTAAAAGTATTAAATAAATATTTTGATCTAAGAAGGAATTACAAAACAGGCAGCGAATGTAAAAAACAAAGGTCAATTTTTAAATTATTATTATCAATTTAAATTTTATTTTATATTTTCCTTGACCTGGTGGTTATCATTTTGCTATAATGTAAATCCAATATTGAGAAAGACTAAAAGACTGATAAAGGCTAACCCATAGTGATATGGGGGCGCAAAGCCGTGGATCCGCAGTTAAGCCGGATTGCCAGGCTGCCAGTCTCTTATAGGAAGTAAAAGGGAATAGCCCAACTTCAAAAGGGATAACCCCGTTTTCTAAAGAGAGGCAGCTTTGCAACTGGCAGCCTCTCTTTTACTTGTTAACGGGGGTGTTAAGATGACAATTTTCCGGGATAAAGTCACATCCGGCATAATTAAGGGGATGGATGCATCGACCCTGCGCCAGCAGGTGACAGCCAATAACCTTGCCAACTTAAACACGCCGGGTTTTCAGCGCAGCGATGTTTCCTTTGAAAAACAGCTGCAGGAAGCCCGGGAAAGAATTGATTCCCCGCTTGCCCGGACCGATGAGAGGCATTTCCCCCAAATGCCCGATCGGGACATCGAACCTGAAATCAAAAAAGACACCTCTACTATCCGCCGGATTGACGGCAACAACGTTGATCTGGAGCGGGAAATGCTCAATATGGTCAGCAACCAGCTTCGCTACAATTCATATACACAAAAGTTAAATACTCGCTTTGATAACTGGCGTTTTGTAATCAATGAAGGGAGGCGTTAAGCGTGACCATGTTTCCTGATTTTCGTATTTCCGGTTCAGCCCTGACTGCAGAAAAAACCCGGTTGGACACCATCGCCGGCAATATTGCCAATATGAATACTACCCGCACCGAAGAAGGCGGTCCCTACCGACGGCGCACCATTTCTTTTGCCGAGGATCTGGCCAGGGCTGAAGAACAGGGGAGAAGGCGAATCGTACAGCCTTTTGTTCCCAGTGAAAGGATCCCTGGAAAAGTAGAAGGACACGGAGTCAGGGTTGACCGAATTATCGCTGATGACGAGGAACCGATGGCGGTTTATGACCCTGAACATCCCGATGCCGGGGAAGACGGCTATGTTGAATATCCCAACATTGAGCTGGCCAAAGAAATGACCGATATGATCACGGCCCAGCGCTCTTACGAAGCAAATTCAACCGCTGTGAATACTGCTAAAAGCATTTATGCCAAAGCTCTAGAAATAGGCCGCTAGGAGGAACCTTAAATGGTAGAAAATGTTGGAGGAGTAAACAGGAATAATTTTATAGATCGGAATTTTGTCAGGCAGGCTGAAGAAGGTAAAGAAAATGACCGCAGCTTTGCCGATAGCCTTTACGAAGCACTGGACGGGGTTAATCAAACACAAATTGATGCCGAGCAGGCTGCCGATGATATGCTTGCCGGCGATATAGAAAATATTCACCAGGTCATGATTAAAACAGAGGAGGCCCGATTGAGCCTTCAGCTAACCGGCCAGGTAGTAAACAAAGTTTTGGATGCTTACCAGGAGATCTCCAGGATGCAGATCTAAATCTTAGGATTGGATGAGGTGCTTTAATGGCTGAGGAAAACGAAAGGCAGTCACCTGAAAGTGAAAACAATTACCAGCCTGGGAACAATTATCAGAAAGAGCCTGAATACCAGGAAGAAGAGAATAGTTTCTTAAAGCGGTTTTGGTATAACCTCCGGCCTCCAGCCAGAATCGGAATAATTGCGGTAGCCGGTTTAGCTTTTGTCGCTATCCTGATTTTGTCGGTGACCAGTTCTATCTCCGAGCAAAAAGAAGTTTTGTACCACCGCCTTGATCCATCTGATGCCAGGGAAATAGCTGCCGCTCTCGATGAAGATAATATTCCATATGAACTTGAGGATGACGGAACTACCATCTTAGTCCCGCCGGATCAACGTGACCGCCTGCGGATTAACCTCTCACCGGATCTGCATGCCCAGGGGATCGGGTTTGAACTGTTTGAAGAGGGAGCCATGGTTGCCAGTGACTTTGAGCGGCAGGCCCAGTGGCAGATAGCCCTTGAAGAAGAATTGCGCCGGACCATTGCCAGTCTTGATGCTGTCGATCAGGCCCGGGTGCACCTGGTTATAACCGATGACGGTGTTTTTATAAGAGACAGGGAAGACCCCTCCGCTTCAGTATTTTTACGCCTCAGCCCGCTTACAACCTTAAGTGAAGACCAGGTCCGTGGCATTGTCAGCCTGGTTTCCGGCAGCGTTGAAGGCCTCAAGCCGGAAAATGTAAGTGTCGTGGACGAGGGCGGTAATGTTTTACACGATGCTTTCGCGCCAATTGATAATGATGTTGTAACTTCAACTATAGAAGAGCAGCATCAACTTAAGCGCCAGTTCGAAACTGAACTGGAGAGCAGGTTACGCTCAATCCTTGAGCAGGTTTATGGGCCGGGCAGGGCAGTGGCCATGGTTTCTGCAGAAATGGATTTTGACAGCCGCGAACAGACCATGGTCGCTTATGAGAATGATCCCGTACCTCGTTCTACCCACCGGATTGAAGAACAGTCTGAAAGCATGGGGGCTCCGGTAGAAGAAGTTGGGGAAGCTAATATTCCAGGTCAGGCTGCGGCCCTTGCCGGAGAAGGTGAATCAAGCTATGAACATATTGAAGAGATCGTTAACTACGAGGTTGGTGAAACCAGGGAATATATCGAAACTGCCCCGGGGCAGGTTGTTAACCTGTCGACAGCAGTTATTATCGACAATGATGGCGGCGACCCCTTTATGGATGAACAGATTGCCGAACTGGTTGATTCCGCTGTCGGGCTGGATGAGGCCCGGGGGGATACATTAAGCGTTCAAATGATCCCTTTTGCCCCACCGGATGTTCCGGAGCCGGTGCCAGCAGAGCCGCCGGTTGCTCTACCCCTGCCCCTGCCATGGCTGATAGCCATTGCGGCAGCGGCATTGCTGGCTCTCCTGGCTTTGATTCTGTTCTTGCGGGCCAGGGCAAGGCGAAGGCGTGAAGAGGAAGAATATGAGATGGACCCGCTTTCCCTGGAAGATCAAATGGAGGGCAGGGTTCGTGAAGAAACAGAAGAGGAAACGGGAGAAGCTGAGAAAAAGGCAAAATTGATTCGGGATATGGCCAAAGAAGAACCGGAAAGTGTGGCCAACCTGCTTAAAACCTGGTTGACGGAGGAATAATATTTATGACTACTGCCACCAGAAGAATGTCCGGGCTTAAAAAAGTGGCAATATTTTTGTTAGCGCTTGGCCCGAACCTTTCAGCCGGAATATTAAAGCATTTCAGCGAGGCTGAAATTGAAAAGATCAGCATGGAGATTGCCAATACAACCAGGGTGGAAAGAGACAGCCTGGATGAAATATTGGAAGAATTTACTGCTATCCATGAAGCCCAGCAGTACATGGTAAACGGCGGATATGATTATGCCAAGGAGGTTTTGGAAAGAACTCTTGGCCCGCAGAAAGCTTCCGATTTGATGAAAAAATTGAAAGAACAAAGCAAGGTAAAGCCGTTTACTTTTGTCAGGGATGCCGATGCAAAACAGCTGGTTAACATGATCAGCCAGGAACATCCGCAAACGATTGCCTTTATTCTTTCTTACCTGGATGCCGATCAGTCGGCAATGGTAATATCCGAACTGCCCCAGGAAATTCAAAGTGATATAGCCCGGAGAATTGCGGTTATGGAACGGACTTCACCCCAAATTATCAAGGGAGTGGAGAGTGTTATGCAGGAGCGCCTCTCGACCATCTTTCAGCAGGATTTTACCTCTGCCGGTGGCATTGGGGCAGTAGTTGAAATACTAAATAATGTTGACCGGGGCACGGAAAAGTTAATCCTGGAAGAGCTGGAAAAAGAAGATGCCGAGCTGGCCGAAGAAATCAGGCAGCAGATGTTCATTTTTGAAGATATTGTCAACCTTGACGATGCTTCCATCCAGAGAATTATCAGGGACCTTGAGAGCAATGATATTGCTATGGCCCTAAAGGGAGCAAGCGAAGAAGTGAAAAACCGGGTTTTCAAGAATATTTCCAAACGGGCAGGCGAAATGCTCGAAGAAAATATGGAATATATGGGACCGGTCAGGCTGCGTGAAGTTGAAGAATCCCAGCAGCGAGTGGTTGCTGTAATCAGGCGTCTTGATGAGAGCGGCGAAATTATCATATCTAGGGGTGGCGACGATGCCATTATCGCCTAAAAAAATTTATAAACAACCGCAAGTTGCAGGCGCTTCTTCGTACGAGATAGAGATTTCTATAGAGCAGGAGTGCCAGGATCAAGGTTTTGATACTCCGATTTCGGGAATGCAAACTGAAAATTCGAGGCAGGAAGAAAACATTGCCCTCTGGCCACAGCCCGGAGATAGTGATTACGTGGGGGAAAGTGAAGCGGAAGCAGATGACCATGAACAAAGACAGGATCCTTCCGACGCGGAAGAGGCATTAGATGATGCCGGGGAGAGTCAGCAAAAAAAGGAAAAAAAGAAAAGCCCGGAAGAAATAGCTGAAGCTATTCTGGAAGAAAGAATGGAGCAGTGTGTTGAAGAAGGTTATGAAAAAGGCAGGAAAAAGGCAGAAGATGAATGCCGGAAAATGCGGGAAGAAGCGCAAAAAAAACTAAAAGAAGCGGAAGAATGTTTGATGGAAGCCCGCAGCAGGTCAAAAGAAATTGTGGCAGCTTCGGAGCAAAAAATTGTTGAGCTATCTGTAGCTGTTGCAGAAAGGCTGGTCCATAAACAGCTGGAGATTGATCCGGAAGCAATCACCGGAATTGTTCGGGAAACCTTAAATATTTTAAACGGTGGCGAGCAGGTAGAGATTTATGTTAATCCAAATGATCATGATGTCTGCCTTGAACAACGGGAGAACTTAAAAGAAGAGTTCACAGAAATTATTAAGCTGGACCTGGTTGCGGATGAAAGAGTTCCCAGCGGCAGCTGCCGGGTTGAATCGGAGAGCGGTGTTGCCGAATATTTGCTGGGGGAAGAAAAAAAACAGCTGGAGCAAATGCTTTTGAATGTTGCCCGTGAAGAAGCAGCGGAGCAGGCAGAAGAGAAAGGTCTTTTATATGACAAGCACTGAAGCAAGTAATGGCAAATATTTCTCATCTTTAACGGCAATGCCCGGCGGGCGGGTAAAAGGTAAGGTCCGCCAGGTAATCGGCCTGGTTATTGAAGTAAGCGGTATCCGCCCTTTTATTGGGGAAATATGCAACATCAAATCAACCACCGGCGAAATATTTGTCGCCGAAGTAGTCGGGTTCCGGGAAAAATGCGCTCTTTTGATGCCACTGGGCAACCTGCAGGGAATCTCTCCCGGCTGTGTAGTGGAGCCAACCGGAAAAAGCTTTTCAGTTAGAGTAAATGAAAAATTAAAAGGAAAGGTGCTTGACGGGCTGGGTTATCTTTTAGAAAGCGGCTTGCCGCCCTTAAAAGATGATGAAGGGAAAGAATATCCGGTGAATAACCGTCCGCCGAACCCGATGGAAAGACGGCCCATCGACTCTATTTTGCCTACCGGGGTTAAAGCTATCGACGGTATGCTGACCTGCGGCGAGGGCCAGAGAGTGGGTATTTTTTCGGGAAGCGGGGTTGGTAAAAGCACTTTACTGGGGATGATTGCCCGTCACAGCGAGTCTGATGTCAATGTAATCGCCCTGATTGGAGAGCGCGGACGCGAAGTGGGGGATTTTATTCGCCAGGATCTCGGGGAAGAGGGCCTTAAAAGATCAGTGGTTGTGGTATCTACCTCTGACCGCCCGGCCCTGGAAAGAGTTATGGGCGGGCTGGTTGCGGCTACTATCGCTGAATATTTTCGGGACCTGGGCAAGAAAGTAATTTTCATGATGGATTCTGTAACCAGGTTTTGTATGGCCCAGAGAGAAATTGGCCTGGCTGTTGGTGAACCACCTTCCACAAAAGGGTATACCCCTTCGGTTTTTGCCCTGATTCCCCGCTTTTTGGAACGATCGGGGACTTCAAGCAGGGGCAGTATAACCGGTTTTTACACGGTGCTGGTAGATGGAGATGACTTTACCGAACCGATTACCGATGCGGTTCGCAGCGTTCTTGACGGGCATATCGTTTTAAGCCGCAAACTGGCTTCTCAAAACCATTTTCCTGCAGCCGATGTTTTGAATAGCAACAGCCGGCTCATGCTTAACCTGGTAGAGGAAAATCATAAGGAAGTTGCGGCTGAATCACGCAAATTACTTTCAAAATATGAATCGATGGAAGATCTAATTAATATCGGTGCTTATGTTCCCGGTTCACAGCCGGAAGTGGACCGGGCAATACAAAAACGACCGGAGTTAATGAATTTTTTACGCCAGGAACCTTCCGAGCGTTTTGAATTAAAGGAAACCTTGAAAAAAATAGAAAAAATTGTAAGGTAGTGGGTTAGCTGTATTTTTAGTCCGTTTAATCGCTGAAAGGGGCGGCAGAAATGAAGTCATTTAATTTCAGGTTGCAGCGTCTCCTGGGATTTCGAAATATCCAGGAAGAGGAAGCTAAAAAAGAGTTAACCCTGCGCCGGAAAGCCCTGGAAGAGGAAAATGCCAAATTAAGCGGCCTGAAAAAGGAAGAAGAATCGCTCTTTGAAAAATGGCAGAACCAGGTAGAAAGAGAAATTGAGCTGCCCTATTTACAGGTAACCCAGGAGTACAGCAGCCGTTTAGATTACCTGCTTATGCGCCAGGCAGAGCAATATAACAAGAAGAAGTCACAGGTTGAGGAGCAAAGAGAAATTGCCATGCAGTGCTGGCGCAAGAAAAAAGTGCTGGAGATCTTAAAAGAAAAAGCTAAAGACGAACATTGCTACCAGGAAAAAATTAACGAGCAAAAGTTGATAGATGAAATGGTGCTCAATACTTACAACCGGAAAGGAGGTGATTAAATTGAAGGTAGATGCAGCTTTCCTGGAACAGCTCAATATTAGTTTAAAGGAAAGTGCTGTTTTGGGAAATGGCTCAACCGAAGGTGAATTTGCCGTTTTCCTGAAGGATGCCGCTACTGTGAAGGATGCTGGTGTCACAAAGGAAGAAATAGACTGCAGCGCTTTATTTGCCCGCTTGAATGAATTAAGTGGTAATGAGGACAGTCTTTTCGGCAGCGAAGCTCTGGAAGAAGAGCTGGCAAAAGCTGAAGATATGAAAGCGGAAGTGCTCCTGCAGAAAATAGCGGAAAACTTAATTGAAGCATTAATGCAGGAAAATGAGAAAAGTGGAATCCCTTTAAATGCTTTGACCGGTGATCAAGCAGGTAAAATGGGGTTGTTTGAACTGAGCGGCAAAATTCTGGATAAGGCTGACAATCAGTTGACCGGTAGTCTAAAAGAAACCCTTAAAGAACTTTTAAAAACAGAGCAGGACTATTTAAAGCAAGGTTACGGTGTTGAGAGTGCGGAAGAAAATGAAGCAGGGTTTAATTTACAGAGCCTGGCAGAAAAAATCCTGTATGCGCTGTTAGGTAACAGCGATGGTAGTGAAGTTGAAACAGGTTCTAAGGGGTTTAAGAAGGTTAACTGGTCGGCATTAACCGGGAATGCAGGAGGTGAAGCCGTACTTCTGAAAATTGCCGGCGGGCTGAACCTGGAAGGAGAAGCAGAGATAACTCCTGAACTAAAAAAAGCCCTTAAAGAAGCGGGTTTCCTGGATGAAGAAGGCTTCTTGAAGGAAAAGGCAAAGGCTGCCCTGGAGGGAACAGATCCACCAAAGAAAGCCGGTAAAACTTCCTCAATGGAAGAAGCCCTGGAAAAAGCAGGTTTAAGATCGGGCAACTCTGATAAACCGGCTTCAATCAAAAAAACTGCTGAAAGCTTCAAGGTGGACCCGGAAGTCCAGAAAGCCCTGGAGTCGGCTCGGATGCAGGCAAAAGCAGAAAATGTAGTAAAAACCGACGAACAGCAAGGCAAAGCGGGCAAATTCCATAAAGCTGTTCCGCCTGTTGCCGGCCAGGATGGGATATTCCAGCAGGCAGCAGTGTTCGGCAAGGAAAGTCTTCAACCCGGCAGCGGACTCCCTCCGCAATTACAAGCGCTGCGTGAAAATATCATGCAGCAGCTTGAAGGAAAGCTGACCTATTTCCGTGAAACCGGGTCTTCTCCGGCGGAAATGCGCATGACTTTACACCCACCGGAACTGGGCGAATTGACGATCCGGGTTTTTTCCAGGCAAGGACAGCTTTCAGCGTCCATTTTAACAGAGTCGCCCATGGTCAGGGAAATCCTGGAGGGCAGCATTGCGGAGCTGAGGCAGAGGTTGAGTCTTGTAAACGTCCAGCTTGAACAATTGGAAGTTTCAACCCAGGGCCAGCAGTTTAATGGATCGGGTCGTTCTGGGGCAGGGGATCCAAACCGGGAAAACTTAGCCGGAGGGCAGCCTGGAAACTCAGATTCCCCTTCCGGTGAAAATGAACCGGGTGAGCCCGGGTTATCAGCAAAGGCTGTAAACCACAGGGGAATTGAATACTGGGCCTAAAGGAGGCATGGCAAGATGAATGAAATAACAGGTGTCAACCAGGCAGTACCGGCACAAAACCAGGCTGCCGAACAGACGCCGGAAACGGGTCCGGCACCGGCTCCCAGGGAAGAATCTCCGGCGGGGCAGATGCCCGGGCAGGAGTTTGACAGCGATTTATTCCTGCAGCTCCTGGTTACCCAGCTGCGCTACCAGGATCCCATGTCTGAACAGCAGGACACCGGTGATATGATTACCCAGCTGACTATGTTTACCCTGGTTGAACAGGTAAACAACTTGCAGGAAGTAGTGGAAGAACAGGCTGAATCCCAGGGTAACCACCAGGCCCTTAACTTGTTGAACCGTCAGGTAGAAATATCGGGCAAAGGTGAAGGGGAGAATGTCCACGGGATAGTTAGCGCAGTTGAATTTCGTAGTTCCGGACCCTACCTTACTGTGGGCGAGCATCAGTACCCGCTCAGCGATATCGTGAAAGTTGAAGGGGGCGGAAGCGAAGATGGTTGATAAAACCGGACCGCATATCAAACCCACTGACCCGGCTGCCAAACCGCAACCCGGGAAAGCGGGCAAGGAAGCAACCAGGAAAGACGGTGAAAACTTATCTTTCCATCAAATCCTGGACCATCTCCAGGAAAAGCAGGAAGTTGTTTTTTCCGCCCACGCCAAAGAGCGGATTGAAAGCCGCCAGATCGATCTTGGGGCAGAGGATATGCAGCGGATAGAACAGGCCATGGATAAAGTGCAGGAAAAAGGCGGACGTTCCTCCCTGCTCATGTACGGCGATGTAGCCCTGTTGGCCAGTGTTACCAACCGGACCATCATCACCGCCGTGGACGGGAAAGAAGATCAGGATCAAGTGTTTACCGGAATTGACAGCGCGGTTATTTTAAAGTGAAGGCCGGACCTCCTGAATTAGAGGAAGCCTTGTCCTGCTGACCGACCGAGGCAGGACGCCGCGCCGCTTAAAATAAGGCTTAAAAGGCCAAAAGGAGGTTATTTTTAATGATTCGTTCAATGAGTGCAGCTGTTACCGGCTTAAGAGGCCACCAGCAAAAACTTGATGTGGTTGGCAACAACATTGCCAACGTCAATACAACCGGTTTTAAAAAATCACAGGCCCGTTTTGAGGACCTGATCAGCCAGACCATCCAGGGTGCAACCGGCCCGATGGAAGAACGGGGCGGCATTAATCCCTCCCAGGTAGGTTTGGGGATGGCCGTTTCCTCAATCACCGACATTCACACCCAGGGATCAATTACCGATACGGACCGTGAGACCGACCTGGCCATTGAAGGCGAAGGCTATTTTGTCGTGACCGACGGGGAAATGGAGTATTTTACCCGGGACGGATCCTTCGGTGTTGATCAGAACGGCCATATTGTCAACGATAACGGCCTCAGGCTGCTCGATGTCGACGGCAATGAAATCAACATCCCCGTCGACGACGACATGGTCGCCCAGGCTACGGAAAACAAGCGCTTTGCCGGCAACCTTGATGCCCGGGCCTTTACTGAGGCCACCCCGGGCCGGGCAATCGGTGCGGCAGAGCTGGCCGAGGTTGGGAATGGCTTTCTCCGGGGAGCTGAAGAACTTGACAATCAAGCCATTGAAGGCTTGGAAGATGATTTAGTGGTTACTTTTACAATTAACGGTGAAGAACAGGAGATGGTAATAACCGCTGCAGATATGGGTGCTATCGAGAGACAGGAACAGCTTCTTGCCGCACTTAATTATGGTGAGTTTACCGATGAGGAAGGTGAAACTGTAGATATTGCTGACTGGGATGGCCTGGAGGAATTAGGGGCGGTTGCCTCTTTCAACGATGATAATCACCTGGTGATCACTTCTTTATCTGAAGGTGAAGGTTCCGTGGTTGAAGTTGATGGCGACGATGATGATATCGAAGCTTTGTTTGGCGCCGAAGATGATCATGTTGTTCGTGCAGGAGATGATGTGGAAACCCTGGTGGAGCTCGATGAAGATCTCGAATTCGAGGTTACTGTCGACGGTGGCGATCCTGTAGAAATTACAGTGGACAATATGCAGGATATAACTACCCGCCAAGAGCTCCAGGATGCGCTAAATGAACAACTGGAAGACGTTGGCGCCACCGCTGAATTCGACGGCGATCACCTGGTGATCAACTCCGATTCACGGGGGCCGGAATCGTCGGTGGAATTAATAGATGCTGAAGAAAACGAAACTTTCCAGGCCCTTTTCGGAGAAGAGGGAGAATGGAGCGAAACCACCGGTGAAGTCGATGAGCACACCTTCCCCTACTATGTGCACGACTCTCTCGGCCGGCGCTACGACATCGATTATAACTTCAGGCCGGTTGACGACAACGTGTGGGAATACCGGATGGAGGTAACCGATGAAGCAGGTAACCTTATTGAAGTAGACGAAGGCGCTGAAGGGACCCTGGTATTTGATGAAAACGGGGGGTTAAACGAGGACGCTTCCGATATGCCGAACCTGGTCTTTGACCCGCCGGGAGAAGCTGCAGTGGTCGATGTTGAACCTGATTTTAGTTCCGTTACCCAGCTGGCCGGGTCCAACAACCTCCTGGTCCGCGACCAGGACGGTTATGAAGCCGGCGAACTGGCGGCATTTGACATTGACCGGGCCGGCGTGGTGGCCGGCACCTACACCAACGGAATGCGGCAGGAGTTCGGCCAGCTTGGGATGGCCACATTCTCCAACCCGGAAGGCCTGCGCAAGGAAGGGGGCAACCTTTTCCTGGATACGGATAACTCCGGTGACCCGCAGATTGGCGCTCCCGGGGAAGGGGGCCGCGGGCTGGTCCAGTCCTCGGCGCTCGAGCTGTCCAACACAGACCTTTCGTACGAATTTACTGAGCTGATCACGACCAGCCGGGCCTTCCAGGCCAACACCCGGGTGGTAACCACCTCGGATGAAGTGCTTACCGAAGTGGTTAATATGAAACGGTAATTTTTGCCCGGAACCGGCCGGAAGGATTTCCTTCCGGCCGGTTAACCGGCTTAAATAGCGGAGAGATGCTTATGAGAAGCTATGACATTTTATCAGCTGGCGGTGCCCTGTTTGGCGGAAGCCTGGTGGTTGCCGGGATTATAATCCAGGGCGGTGACCTTAATGCTTTTTGGAACCCGGCCGGGTTGATGATTACTGTCGGTGGTTCCCTGGGCGCTTTAATGGTCAATTTCCGCATGGCTGAAATGAAAACAGTTTTACAGGTAACCCGGAAAGTTTTTATCCGGGAAGAGGAATCGGTGCTCGACCTTCATGCCCGCTTTGTTACCCTGGCCCAGAAAGCACGTCGGGAAGGGTTGCTCGTTTTGGAAGATGAGCTTGATGAAATAAAGGATCCATTTTTCCGCAACGGTTTACAGATGGTAATTGATGGTTTTGAACCGGATAATATTCGTAACATCTTAAATGCCGAACTTTCTTCCCTGGAAGCGCGCCATGAGCTGGGGCAGAACCTGTTTCGGACCTGGGGTTCGTTATCCCCTGCTTTTGGCATGATTGGAACCCTGATTGGCCTGGTGATGATGCTTGCCGAGCTGGACGATCCCAGCGCTATCGGCCCGGGTATGGCCGTAGCCCTGCTGACCACTTTTTACGGAGTTTTGCTGGCCAACCTGATTTTTAATCCCATTGCCGGTAAGCTGGCCATCTACAGTGATGAAGAAGTACGCATGAAAGAAATCATCCTTGAGGCGCTTTTGGCCCTGCAGAGCGGAATAAACCCGCGTTTGCTGCAGGAACAAATTAAATCGTACTTCTCCCCGCAGGAGAAGAAATTACTTGAAGAAGCCAATAAGCGTTCAGAGGAAGAGGAGGATGAGCTGATCGATGTCTAGTCCTAATAATGCACGCCCTGACAATCCGCGCCAGCGCAGGAAAAAAAACAGGGATGACCAGGGCAGTGCTCCCTGGATGCAGACTTATTCTGACATGATCACTCTCCTGCTAACCTTTTTTATCCTGCTTTATTCAATGTCGGTTATTGATATTGAACGTTTTCAAACTGTAATCATTTCTATCCAGACTTCTTTCCTGGGTGATACCGGGATTATGGATCAAACCGAAGATCCTTTTGAACCTACCGGAGAAGCCCTTACTCATGAAGACGGGGTTTTCGCCGAAGCTGATTTAAGGGAACAGCTGGAAGAAGCAGAAGAGGTAAAAGAAGAAGTAAGGGCTTTCCTGGAAGAGATGGGCCTTGAAGCAGAGGTTGAACTGGGGCTCGATGAACGAGGTGTAGTAATGGAATTGCCGGACTATATCTTTTTTGAAAGGGCTCGTGCGGATTTGATTCCCGAAGCAAGGGAATTTTTAGATAAATTTGCGGAACTGTTCCGCCGCCTGGAACGGGGCGTAATAATTGAAGGTCATACCTGTAACCTGCCCATGAATGTACCCGAATTTCCGACGAACTGGGAACTCTCAGTAATTAGGGCAGTGCGGGTAACCAGGTACCTTGCCGAAGAGCAGGATGTTAATCCCGAGCTTTTAACGGCAACCGGTTACGGTGAATACCAGCCCCTTGAATCCAATGAAACTGCGGAAGGACGGGCCAGGAACCGCCGGGTAACAATTGTGTTGACGGTCCTT
The DNA here is from genome assembly GCA_003552365.1 of Syntrophomonadaceae bacterium. GTDB lineage: Bacteria > Bacillota > Dethiobacteria > DTU022 > DTU022 > B1SED10-74M. The sequence goes on along the minus strand of PUKR01000099.1, from coordinate 27,988 downwards.
GAACCGGGCGAGCGACGTGAAGCTTATTAGAAACGGGAGGTAATTTCAGGTGGTGGCAAAATTAGAAGAAGAAAAAAAATCCGAACCTGAAAAAAAGGGGAAGAAAGCAAAAAAAAGGAGCCCGCTGCTAAAAATAATCCTGATCCTGATCCCGGCAATGATTATCGGCGGAGGGGCGGCATTTTACTTTATCAGCGGCGAACTTCCATTTTTCGGTGACGAAATAACCCTTGGGGCTGAAGATGAAGGGCCTCCGCGCTACAGCTATTCGATGGCGGAATTCCAGGTTAACCTGGCCGATACAGGGACCCGGCGCTTTTTAAGAACCACGTTTGATCTGGCTTATGATGATCGGGGCCTTTCCAGGGAAATTGAAAGCCGTGAACCGGAATTGCGATCGGAAATCATCTCAATCCTGCGCAGTAAATATATCGAGGACCTGGAAGAACCCGGCGGGATGGACACCCTTGAAGGTGAGATTATCGATCGATTAAACGAAAAGCTTGAATCAGGAGAAGTCAAGGCCGTCTACTATAAAGAATTTATTTTTCAATAAGCTAAAGGAGTTTTATGATGTCTGGCAGTTTTTGGGATGAACAAAAACCTTTCACCGGTGAAGACGATAGCTGGGGGGATAATCAAGAAGATCAGGGGAAACCTGATATCAAGAAGGTGGTATTTCAACCCCTGCCCGATAGCGCTCCGGTTTCGCCCAGGAGGGGCATTGCCCCGGAGTTTCACGGGGTTGGTTTAAACGTTAGTGCCGAGCTGGGAAAAGTAACCCTGAAGGTTCGAGATTTGATCAACCTGGAAGAAGGCTCAGTGCTCCAGTTGAACCGGGTGGCCGATGAAAAAGTGCTTATTTTAGTTAATGAAACTCCTTTTGCGCACGGGGAAATTGTTGTAATTAACGACCGTTTTGGATTACGCATTACCTCGCTGGTTGAAGATGATGAGGATCATGATGGATCTGAAACGGGAAGAGAGGCTTAATGATGGGTAATTACGGGCTGATTTTACAGTCGATGGGGTTTCTGATTTTAATTGTAATCCTGGCATACCTGGCGATCCGCTATGGCCTGCGCTCGGTTTACCGTGGAGTAAATGGTGGATACATGAAAGTTTTAGAGCGGGTTCCCTTAGATCATAAGAGCGGCAGTTCCCTGACACTAATTCAAGTAGGTAAAGAGGTTTATCTCGTCGGGACCGCCCAAAATAATGTAAACCTGCTCAAGACGTTTGACTGGAAAGAATTGCAGTATGCCGAAGATTCTCTGGCTGTACAGCCAGTTAATATAAGGGGTTCTTTTTCCAGGATCCTGCAAAATTTTAAAAAGGACGATAGCCGGGAATAAGGGACAAATGAAAACAGTGGAGAATAAAATGATTTTTAACTTAAAAAAGGGCCTAATCTTTAGTTTTTTGCTTTCATTAATTATTATCTTTCTTTTGCCGGTGGATGTTTGTGCTCAACCGGTTCAGGTCCCGCAAATAGACCTGCAGATCGGTGGAGAAGGGGAAGAAGACCCGGAAAGCCTGGTCGGGTTTTTACAGCTGTTGTTGATCATGGCTCTTTTAACCCTGGCTCCTGCTTTTGTTATCCTGATGACCTCTTTTACCAGGATCGTGGTGGTGCTTTCCTTTACCAGGAATGCGATGGCCACCCAGCAAATACCACCTAACCAGGTTTTAATTGGATTGGCCCTGTTTCTCACCTTTTTTGTAATGCAGCCGGTCCTGGCTGAAGTTAATGATACAGCGGTCGAACCTTACCTGGACGGTGATATTGATCAGGAAACAGCCCTTGAAGTTGGCGCGGAACCGCTTAAAGAATTTATGTATTACCATACCAGGGAAAGAGACCTGGCGCTCTTTGTCAACATAGCGGAAATTGAAGATCCCGAGACTGAAGAAGACGTGCCCTTGCACGTATTGGTGCCTGCATTTATTATCAGCGAGTTGAAAACTGCTTTCCAGATGGGCTTTATGCTTTTTGTGCCTTTTTTGATCATTGATATGGTTGTGGCCAGCACCCTAATGTCAATGGGGATGTTTATGCTCCCACCGGTGATCGTTTCGATGCCGTTTAAGTTGTTGTTGTTTATCCTGGTTGACGGGTGGCACCTGGTGGTTAGTTCACTATTGGAGAGTTTTAATTAAAGGGGTTTTAACTGATGACGCCCGATGGCCTGCTTAATATAGTACAGCAAGGAGTAATAGTTATTTTACTGATGGTGGCTCCGATTATCGGATCAGGTTTGGCTGTGGGGTTAACAGTCAGCATTCTCCAGGCTACCACCCAGATCCAGGAACCAACCCTGGCTTTTGTGCCTAAGATAGTTGCGGTGCTGCTGGCAGTAATGATTTTTGGTGGATGGGTGTTCAGTAATGTGGTCCGGTTTACGATCCAGCTCTGGAGTGAAGGGTTGACGATGCTTTGATGGAGGGCCTTAGATGGGGGCGAGAACTTGGAAACACTATTTCCCCTTGATTTACAGGATTGGGTTGTTTACTTTTTTGTCTGGGCCCGGATGATGGGAATTGTATTCCTGTTTCCTTTTTTTAGTTACCAGGGCATTCCTTTTACCTTACGCCTCTGGCTTTCGCTGGTAGTTGCCCTGCTTATCTTTCTTTCCCTGGAGGCCCAACCGGAACTTGATTTTCGGGGGCCCCTGGAGATGGTTTTATTAATCGGCAAGGAGGTCCTTGTTGGATTGGCTTTGGGTTACTTGGTTAATATGATGTTCCAGGTTTTTTTGAATGCCGGCCAGATGGTTGACTTGAAATCTGGGCTTATGCTGTCGGGTGTTTTTGAGCCGCAGTTTGGCAGCAGGGTAACTTTTATGGGGCAATTTTATTACCTGTTAGCCCTGGTTTTTTTCCTGACTTTAAATGGACACCATTATTTTATAAGGTCGCTGGCCGAAAGTTACGTGTTAATTCCTATTGAAGCACCGCTGATGGGACAGGCCCAGGCCGGCGGTTTGATCAGGCTTTTCGCCGATATGTTTGCTTTGTCTTTTCAGCTGGTGGCACCGATTATAATTATTTTGATGGTGGTGGATATCTCCCTGGGCTTGATTGCCAAAACAGTTCCCCAGGTTCATGTTTTTATCCTGGGGCTGCCATTGAAAATAGCCTTGTCGATGCTGCTTTTTGCCATGCTGGTGCCGGTATTCGGTGTAGTATGGGAAGGTTTGACAGACCGCTTTGTTTTATACTTAAACCAGTTTATGCAGGGGTGGTGAAGACTTGTTCTTTTTCTTCCAGGACACCGGGGATAAAACAGAAGAGCCCACGCCTCATCGATTAAGAGAAGCCCGGCGCAAGGGACAGGTTTTCAAAAGCATGGAATTAAACTCTGCTATTAACATTCTGGGGGTAATGCTTTTGTTTATAGTTTTTGGCACCCTTGCCCTTGGCGGGATTGAAGAAGCTTTTAACCTGTTTGCGCACGACATGCTGGCTTATCCTTTAACGATGAGCAATGCCCATACGGTGCTCTGGGATGCCATTACCCGTTATTTCACCATAATGGCCCCTGTGTTTGCGGTTGCGGTTATCCTGGGGATTACTTCAAACCTGGTGCAGGTTGGGTTTTTGACCTCGACCCAGCAGATGGCTCCCCAGCTGAAAAGGCTTAATCCGCTGGAGGGGTTAAAAAAGATCGCCTCTAAAAAAGCCTTGTTTGAAATGGTTAAGGCGATCTTGAAAATATTGATTATCAGTTCGGTTGCATACCTGTTTGTGCGCAGCCGTTTGGACGAACTGATGCGCCTGGTAAATCAAACAGCGGCCGTTAGCCTGGAAGTGTTCTGGAATACGATTATAATGCTCGGCATTATCGTTGGTATAGTATTTCTATTCATTGCTTTTATGGACTATCTTTACCAGCGTTATGAACACAAAACCGGTCTAAAAATGAGCCGAAAAGAAATAAAGGATGAACATAAACAACTGGAAGGAGATCCCCTGGTTCGCTCAAAACTGAAAGAAAAGCAGAGGCAGGTTGCCCGCGAGAGGATGATGCAGGATGTTCCTTCCGCAGATGTGGTTATTACCAACCCTACCGAAATAGCAGTTGCTTTGGTTTACCGGGAAGGGGAGGACCGGGCTCCAAGGGTGGTGGCCAAGGGTGTGGAAGTTTTGGCCCAAAAAATCAGGGAAATTGCCGGAGAAAATGAGGTGCCTGTTGTTGAAAACCCTCCGGTTGCCAGGGTTCTCTGGCAAAAAACTGAAATTGGCGAAGAGATACCGATGGAGCTATACCAGGCGGTGGCCGAAATCATGGCCCTGGTGTACCGCATGCAAGAAAAAAGAAGTCACATCTAGTTGAAAGGCATGGTAGCAGATGGCGATTACGAACCAGAACAAAATTAATCTTGATTCTATAGGTAAACTGCTGCGAAGCAATACCGATATTATGGCTGCGGTAGCCTTTATCGGCATGGTAATTATTATTATCATCCCGGTGACTCCCTGGCTGCTCGATCTTCTTTTGACCTTGAATATAGCCTTTGCCCTGGTGGTCTTGCTGGTAACTTTATTTGCCAGTGATACCCGGGAGCTAAATATTTTTCCGTCGGTGCTTTTAACAGCGACTTTGTTTCGCCTGGCTTTAAATATTTCTTCAACCCGCCTGATCCTTTCCGAGGCCCATGCCGGCTCGGTAATCCAGGCTTTCGGCGATTTTGTGGTTAGTGAGAATTACGTGGTGGGTATGGTCGTTTTCGTCATTATCACAGTAGTGCAGTTTGTGGTTATTACCAATGGTGCGGGAAGAGTGGCTGAAGTGGCTGCTCGTTTCACTCTCGATGCCCTGCCCGGTAAACAAATGAGTATTGATGCTGATTTCAATGCCGGTTTGATTGATGAGGAAACGGCAAGGAACAAACGCAAAGAAATGCAAAAAGAAGCAGATTTTTATGGTTCGATGGACGGTGCCAGCAAGTTTGTCCGCGGCGATGCCATTGCCGGAATAGTTATTGTTTTAATCAATATCCTGGGCGGCCTCGGCATTGGGGCGCTTCAACTGGGCATGTCGCTGGATGAAGCAGCTTCGGTTTTTACAATCCTTACTGTTGGTGACGGGTTGGTGGCCCAAATTCCAGCTTTATTGATTTCAACTTCAGCAGGAATGCTGGTGACCCGCTCTACTGCAGAAGCCTCCTTTGGTGAAGAAATGAGCGCTCAACTGGTTGCCTTTCCAAAGGTGATTTTCCTGGCAGCTGTATTGCTCTTTTTCCTGGGGGTTGTTCCCGGTATGCCGCCTTTACCCTTTTTCCTGCTTGCTGCTGCAGGCGGAACCCTGTCTTTTATACTCTTTAGGGAAAGGAAGCAGGTTGAAGAAAAGGCCCAGGCGGTTGCGGAGCAGGAAACAGCCGATAAGGCTCCCGAACAGGATGATTTCAGCTCTCTACTCCGGGTAGAGCTGCTGGAAATCGAAATTGGTTACAACCTGGTAGAGTTAACCGATGAATCCAGGGGTGGTAATTTACTGGATCGAATCACAGCTGCCCGTAAAAGGGCTGTCAATGAACTGGGAATCATTATTCAACCGATCCGCATGCGCGACAACCTGCAGCTTGGATCGTTTGAATACCGTTTCAAATTAAAGGGTAATGAAATAGCCCGTGGTCAAATCCGTCCCGGTCTCTATCTTGCTTTAAACCCGGAAGGTGAGTTGCCGGCGGGAGTTGAGGGTATTGAAACTACCGAACCAACTTTTAATTTGCCGGCGGTATGGATTTCTGAAGAAAAGAGGGCCGGTGCGGAAGCGCTGGGTTGTACTGTTGTCGACGCTTCAACCGTGCTGATTACACATTTGAGCGAGGTTATTAAAGCCAATGCCCACGAGATCCTGGATCGCCAGGCAGTTAAAGAAATGCTGCAGGCTTTAAAGGAAACCAACCAGGCCGTGGTAGAAGAACTGACCCCGGAGATCATGTCCCTCGGCGAAGTGCAGAAAGTTTTACAGAACTTGCTTAAAGAAAGGGTTCCCCTGCATGATATGGTTACCATTTTGGAAGAATTAGCCGACCAGGGACGGACCACCAAAGATATTGATTCTTTAACGGAGTCGGTCAGGCAGGCCCTCCGGCGGACCATAACTGCGCAGCATGTTAACGAAGATAACCGGATGCAGGTTGTAACTATAGATCCGAAGCTGGAAAAGAAAATTTCTGAATCCATTCAGTACACCAAGCAGGGCAGTTTTCCGGTGATGGATCCCGAGGTGACCCAAAACCTGGTGGATGGGATTAGCAAGGTAACTGATAATTTATACAAAAAAGGAATTTCGCCGGTGTTGTTAACTTCACCAACAGTTAGGCTGCCTTTGAAGCGTCTTCTGGAAAGGTTTCACCTGAATTTACCGGTGCTTTCGATCAATGAAGTGCTGCCGGAAGTTAAAGTGGAAGCGGTGGGGGTGATTAAAGAAAATGAAGATTAAAAAGTATGTGGCCGAGGACATGAAGGAAGGGATGATGCGAGTAAAAAAAGATTTAGGGATGGAAGCGGTAATCCTTCACAGCCGTCCGGTTCGGCGCAAGGGGCTGCTTGGTTTTTTCACCCCCAGGCAGGTTGAAATTATTGCAGCGGTAGATCCGACGAGGAAACAACCTCCTGTAAACGATAATATGCTTAAAAAGGTCGCTGAAAAAGATCAGGAGATATCTTCCATGGCTGAGGAACTTAAGGAACTGAAGGAGAAAATAACAGAAATATCAACGGTAGCATTAGGTTCCGGGCAGGATGAAAAGGCGGGGTCCGGGGTGGTAACCAAGAAAAAGAGCTCCGCTTACTGGAGAAATTACCTCGAGCACCATGACCTTGATCCTAATTTGATGGAAGAAATTTTTAGCGAAGCAGAAGAAGAGGCAGCCAGGCCCGGCCGGATTAGCCATGCTCAAATGGCGGAGATCCTGAAGGAAAAAGCTTCCGCTAAAATAAGTAGTATTAATGGATCCAGCAACCGGACCCAGGTATTTGTCGGCCCTACCGGAGTGGGTAAAACCACTACCCTGGCCAAGGTGGCGGCACGTTATTCTATATCCGAACAAGAAAAAGTGGGGCTGGTTACCATCGACCATTACCGCATCGGTGCGGTAGACCAGCTGCGGGCTTACTCGGAAATAATGGACCTGCCGCTTGAAGTGGTAATGAACCCACAGGATCTGTTTAAGGTAATGATGCGGCTGGAAGGCTGTGACAGGATCCTGGTGGATACTGCCGGGCGTGCCACGGGTAATAATGAACAGCTGGAGGATTTAGCTGCTTATATTGATATGCTGAAACCTGCCGATATTTACCTGGTAATCAGTGCAACAACCCGGCGGCAGGATATCAGTTATATTACAGAAAAATTTGCCAGGCTTAATTATAACCGCCTGGTTCTCACCAAGCTTGATGAAACCAATTCTTACGGGGCACTTTTAAACAGTCCTTATTACACCAAGGTGCCCCTGGCATATTTAACTGACGGGCAGAGAGTCCCTGAAGATTTGAAGCAGGCAGCTGAAATTGACGTGGCTGGTATGCTTTGGAGGGCGGGTTAGCGATGAAAGACCAGGCTGAACAATTAAGGACGGCGGTTCAAAATAAAAGCCTTCAAAATTCTGGCGGAGCGAGCTCGATTGCCGGCCAGGCGAAAGTATATGCAATTACCAGCGGAAAAGGTGGGGTGGGTAAAACCAGCCTGGTTGTTAACTTAGGCCTTGCCCTATCCAGGATCGGCTACCGGGTGATCATTCTTGACGCTGATCTAGGCCTGGCCAACATCGACGTGATGTTTAATTCCCTGCCCCGCTACAACATTGGTGATGTGATTGACGGCGCTAAAAGCTTGTCGGAAATTATCATGGAAGGCCCCCTTAATTTAAAAATTATTCCCGGGGGATCCGGGTTATATGAACTGGCCAACCTTGATCAGGCTAAAAGGCAAAATTTACTGGAACAGGTGGTCGAGCTGGAAAATGAGGCCGACTATATTTTAATTGATACCGCAGCGGGGATTACCAGAAATGTAATTAGCTTTGTCGAGGCTGCGGATGAGTTTATCCTGATCACCACACCGGAACCGACGGCCATGACCGATGCATATAGCCTGCTCAAAATTGTAGCGGAGAGAGGTCAGAAAAAAGAAGGGCGGATTGTTGTTAACCTGACCCATAGCCTTGAACATGGTCAAAAAGTATTCAAAGGCTTGAATCGGGTTACGCAGCAATATTTACCTGCCATGGAACTAACTTACCTGGGGGAAGTCCGGTATGATCCGGCGGTGAGCAGGGCAGTGCACAACTTTTCTCCCTTTGTGGTAAGCCGCCCGCAAAGCATGGCCTCGACAGCGGTGAACAGGATTGCCTGGCGTATTGCCAATGGGGAGGCCAAGGAGAGGCCTAAACGCGGCTTAGCAGCCTTTATAAACAGGTTAAGGGGTGTGCGATGAAGCTGTTCGGAAGAAGAAAAGCGGCTGAAATGAATAAAAGTTTAACAGTTGGTGATCGGCTCCAGGTTTTGAACGAGCGGGATCAAGAATATTATACCTGCCATATCAGGGAAACGGGTAAGGAGATTATAACCATATGTGAACCGGTTTCCGGCGGTAAAGAACTACCCATGCCTCATAACAGCAGCTGGCAGTTTTGCCTGGTAAAAGATGAAGCTGTTTATCTGTTTAATTCTTTAGTGATCGGAGTTAACCGGAACAGCGTGGAAAAGCATTACCTGGTGAAAAAACCTTACACGGTAGAGCGGCACCAGCGGCGGGGTCATATCCGGGTTCCCTGTCACTTCGAATTGCGTTATTGGTGCCTGGATGACCCGGCTATAAAAAACAGCACTCAATATTTTAGTTCGTGTCGCACTCCCGGGTTTTGGGAAGACCCACTCTGGATGGAGGAACGCACCAGGGAATTGGAAAGCATAATGCCGGGAAGAGCTGCTTTTACCCTGGACCTGTCCGGGGGCGGGTTGCGAATGGTTGTCTCCGAGCGGTTAAAAAGAAACGATCATCTTTTAATTAAGATCAAGCTTAATGGAGAAGAGAACCATGTTTTTCTCCTGGAAGGAAAGGTTGTCAGGGTTGTGACCATTAGCATAGGAAGGTGGAAACGATACCGGGCCGGGGTTAGCTTTATCAATATAAACGAAAACGTTCGGGAGCGCATTATAAACTATCTGTTTGAATCAATGCGCAATAAAGAGTAAGGGAGGTTCCAGGGGGACTATGCTTGAGCGTAATGTAAAAAAGGTTTACCAGGAACAACAACAGGAGCAGCCACTGGAAGGAAGCAGTGAAGAGGTTATAACCAATTACCTTCCGCTAATCAGGAAGCTGGCCGGAAAGCTCAGCATTGCTTTACCCCCTTCCCTGGATGAGGAAGACCTGGTCGGAAGCGGAATAATCGGCTTGATTGAAGCCTGGGAGCGTTATGAAAGTTCACGCGGGGTGCAGTTTTCAACTTATGCTACCTGGCGGATTAAGGGAGCCATGATTGATGAAATTCGTAAGAGCAGCCCGGCACCACGTTCTTTCTTCAGCCAGTTTCGTAAACTCCATGAAGCTGAAGAAAAATTGAGGCAATCCTTGAACCGCGAGCCGGAAAGAGAAGAGATCGCATCTACTTTAGGCTGGAGTCCGTCAACCGTAGATCAGGTTTGGGCGAACTATAACCTGATGTCGGTGGTTTCTTTGGAAAAAGTGATTCATTCACCTGATGGGGAAGACAGCCTGCGCCTTGAAGGGGTTATCGCTTCACCGGAACAAACCCCGGAAGAAATCCTTACTGATAAAGACCAGGTCAGGCAACTGGCGGAAGCTATCGATAAATTGCCCGAACGGGAAAAATTGATGCTTTCCCTGTTCTACTATGAAGAGCTGACCAAGAAAGAAGTGGCGCAATTAATGAAGGTATCGGCAGCACGTATTTCTCAACTGCATGCCCGGGCAATTGAAAGATTACGGGTAATGTTAAACGAACAGGAGTAATTTTTTAGGGTTAATTAACAAAGCATGGCTGAGCAGAAACAAAAACTTACCTGGGTGGTGCGGCATGGGCTATTTAATTCTCGGTTTTTTTCTAGGGGTGGCAGTTAGCTGGTTTTGGCAGACACAATTCAGCGGGGTTCCTGCTTTTAAACAGTTGATGCAAAAAGAACTTGCTGTTAATGGGCAGCTGGGCAGTCTTAACGTTCTTAAAAAAAGAATGGAATTCATGGAAAACCGCCTTACGGAAATAGAGACAGCTGCAAAAAACAAGCCGGCATTGTCACGGAAAGCAAGTAATTCAATGGTGGTGGGGGAAGATAATACTGAAAGTGAAGATCAGATACAGTTGGAAAACACCCGGTTGTTGTCCCCGGCTGATTCACTGAAAGGCGTAGTCAGGCCACTTCGGCCCCAGGCCGTAAAAATAAACCGGGAACAAGTTTTAGTCCTCTGGAACGAGGGGAAAAGTATTACGGAAATAGCTTCTCAAACCAGGCTGGGGAAAGGCGAAATAGAGCTAATTATTTCCATGCAGGGTAATCAGCTTCGAAAAGAAGTGTAGAAATTAAGTACAGGCATTTAAGTAATTAATAGCGGAGGAGGTGAAAAAGATGCGGGGACTTTACTTATCGGAAGGAGCGATGCTGGTCCAGCAGGCTCAACTGCAAAATATCAGCAACAACCTGGCCAATTTGCGGACAAACGGGTTTAAGCGGGATCAAAATGTGGAGACAAGTTTTGCTGAATGGATGGTCCATGAATTGCACCCTGAAAATGAACAGGGCAGAGGCGGCCAGCTTCGGCCAATCGGATCGAAAGCCCATAACGTGGCCACCCAGGAAACAGTAACTTCTTTTGCCCAGGGGCCACTTGATGTCACCGATCGAAACCTTGATTTTGCCCTGGTTGGCGATGGATTTTTCCAGGTTGATGGTGAAGAGGAAATTCTTTATACCAGGAATGGCCGCTTTGAGCTTGATGAAGACGGTACCCTGGTTTCGGTTGAAGGATACCCGGTTTTAGGCGAGGGAGGACCGATTGAGTTAAACTCTGAGGAAGTGTATGCCCATTCCGACGGGACTTTGTATGAAATCGGTGAAGACGGCGAAACCGTGGAAATCGATACCCTGGATATTGCGGTATTCGACCTGGGGGAAACCCGGTTGGAAAAACATGGTGAAAACTACTTTATAACGGATGATGCTCCTGACGGAGAAGAGGAATTTGAGGTGGTCCAGGGTTTTTTAGAGGGTTCCAACGCAAATTTAGCCCGGGAAATGACCGACATGATGAAAGTGCGGCGTTCATACGAGGCCGCTCAGAAGATTATGATTACCTATGACCAAATTTTGGACCGGGCGGCAAATGAACTTGGAGCTTCAGTCTAACGGCTTGCTGCCGATAATAAGAGAGGTGAGATCTGATGAGTCGATCGTTTTATAATGCTTTCAGCGGGATTGCCGCTTACCAGCGCTCCCTGCAGCAGGTAGGAGATAACCTGGCTAATTTAAACACTAATGCCTATAAGCGTTCGGAAGTATCTTTTACGGAACTGTTATATACTGAGCTGCAGGAAAAGGGTTACTCTGTTGACCCCCTGCCTGAAGAACTTGCTCCGATGCATGGAAAGGGCACCCATATGTTCCCGGTAACTAAAATTTTTGACCAGGGAGCATTACAGGAAACCGAGCGCCCCCTTGATCTTGCTATAGAAGGGGAAGGTTTTTTTAGAATTACCAGGGAAGATGGCAGTGAGGCCTATACTCGCAGGGGCAGTTTCTTTGTTGATGGTGACGGCAGCATTGTTACCGACCGTGGTGATTATCTTGATGTTGATTTTGACCTTGATGGGATCTATGTAAATACTGTAGCTATCAGCCCTAACGGCCGGGTTAGCGGAGTGAACGAAGCCGGCGAGAGAGTGGATTTGGGCGAGATCATGCTTTACTCTTTTGTGAATAATGGAGGGCTATCTAAGGAAGAAGGCGGTCTTTTTGAAGTTACCGATTCTTCCGGTGAACCGGATGAATTTTTGCCGGGGGCTGACGGAACCGCTTCGTTGCGACAGTTCCACCTTGAAGCTTCAAACGTAGATCTGGCAGCGGAAATGGTAGAATTAATTGCTAACCAGCGTGCTCTTGAAGGCAACACCAGGAGCATGATCACTGCAGATGAGTTACAGGCGCTTACCCTGTTGGTAAGGGGTTAAAATTGTCAACAGGAGCAGGCGGGAGGTGAGTGTATGGGCAAAGATGCTTTAACCCAGTCAGAAATTGATTCATTGATCAATGCAATATCCAGCGGTGACCTTGGTGAGGAAGAAACCCGGGAAACTTCCACTGAATACCAGACTTACGATTTTAGAAAACCGACCAAGTTTACCAAGGAACAGCTTCGGACCCTGCAGATTATCCATGAAAATTATGCCCGTATTATGGGTAATTTCCTTACATCTTTTTTGCGGGTGCCGGTCAAGTTAAATGTGGTGTCTGTTGCTCAGGTATCATATGAAGAATTTGTGTTTTCACTGCCTGTGCCTACCCTGATGACGATATTCAATATGTCCAGGGATATGGGCGTTGCCATGCTGGAAACCAATCCTACTTTTGTCTTTACCATTATAGATCTCCTTTTTGGCGGTGAGGGCAGGCAACCGGCCAAGATTAGGGAGCTTACGGAAATAGAAATTTCGGTTATGAGGCAAATCAATGAAAAGTTCTTAGACAACCTCGGGTATGCCTGGAAAGGTATCGCCCAGTTGGAGCCGCAGATTGAAAGTATGGATACCAATCCCCAGTTTAACCAGGTAATTGCTTCCAATGAAACGGTGGCCCTGGTCACCTTTTCTGCAACCGTGCAAAATGTCCAGGGTTTTGTCAACCTCTGCTTTCCTTTCATGGGGCTTGAGCGGATCCTTTCCAGCCTAACCGCCCAGCAATGGTTTAACCAGTTTCAACAAAGTGCATCTAAAAGTAAGCCCGGCGATATTGAAAAATGCCTCCAAAGTCCTGAAGCTGAAATTAAAGTAGTCCTGGGGAAATCAAGGATAACCCTGGATGATTTTCTCCAGCTCCAGGAAGGTGATGTCCTGCCCCTGCGCCGTCGACGTGGTGAATCTTTGGATCTTTTAGTAGAGGGCAGGCCTATTTTTAAGGTCCAGCCGGGGACCCGGGGTAAACGCCTGGGAGTTAAAATTGTGGATAAAATTTCTGAGGAAAAAGATAAAGATAACTATAGCACGGGGGAAAACTATGGATAACCGACATATTTTATCTGAAGAGGAAATGAATGCTCTGCTCAGTGAGGGTTCGAACCGGGAAGATGAGCTTAAAATGGACTTGAAGCTTAAACTGGTGCTCGACTTTCCGCTTGAAGTTTCAGTTCGCCTTGGGAATGCAGAAAGAACCATCGGGCAATTGTTAAATTTAACCGTGGGAACAGTGATCGAACTGGATAAAATGATTGACGAACCGGTTGAACTCGTGGTAAACGGCAAACCATTTGCCGAGGGAGAAGTAATTACTATTGACGAAACGTTTGGAATTCGCCTGAAGAACATTATCAAACCCGAAGAACGGATTGAAAATTTACGCTAGATAAGACCGGAAAGGAAGGATTAGGTGGAAGAATTAAGTGCTCTTGAAAAAGACACCCTGGCTGAGGTGGGAAATATATCTTTAGGCGCTTCTGCTACCGCGCTTTCGACTATACTGGATAAGTTTGTTGATATTACTACGCCCCAGTTGTCAATAGTTGAAGGCAGTGAGCTCAGGCAAAAGTACCCACTTCCCTGTCTCTTGGTCGAGGTCGAGTATATATCCGGTCTGCGTGGCAGCAATATCCTTTTGATCAAAGAAGAGGATGCCGTGGTTATCGCAGCCCTGATGATGGGCGACGATCCTGCTGATAAGGAAGGACCTTTAAACGAAATTGAGCTTAGCGCGGTTCAGGAAGCAATGAACCAGATGATGGGATCAATGGCTACATCAATGTCTGAGTTGTTTCAGCGCACTATTGAAATTTCTACGCCAAAAGTCGAGCGGATAAACCTGGCAGATGACATTCCTGCTCAGGAAACATTATCAGCCGATGGTAAGCTGGTTCATGTTCAGTTTTCAATGAAGGTGGACGATTTTATAGACAGTATTATGGTCCAGGTTATTCCGGTTGATTTTGCCCGGGAGATGTGTGCCCACCTGCTATCGGGCGGAGCAGAGACAGCCTCTGGTTCGGACGAACAACCTGCTCCCGGACCAGAGGCGGTAGTTGATTCGCCTGGCCAGGATGATGAAGAAGAAACAGGAGACCCGGATCCCGGTGAGGATGATCATTCAGAAATTGAAACAGTGGTGATCAATACCGGTGATAAGCAGCCCGAAGAGTTAAGTGATTTGGAAAAAGACACCATCGCGGAAGTAGGCAACATATCGCTTGGTGCTTCTGCTACCGCGCTCTCAACAATCCTGGAAAAGCCTGTTGACATTACAACTCCCAACCTGGATGTTCGCAAAGTAAGTGAAATCCAGGAGCAATATCCATTGCCCTGTCTCCTGGTAAAAGTAGAGTATACTTCCGGACTCGAAGGCAGTAATGTTTTAATGATCAAGGAAAGCGATGCGATCATAATTGCTGCTTTAATGATGGGCGAGGACCCGGGAACCAAGGAGGGACCGTTAAGCGAAATAGAACACAGTGCAGTCCAGGAAGCGATGAACCAGATGATGGGGTCGATGTCAACTTCAATGTCGGAACTTTTTCAGCGGACCATTGAAATTTCCACTCCCAGCCTGGAATCGATCGACCTGGCAAACGAGGTGCCAGAACTATACAACTTTGATAGTGAAGAAAAAGTGGTTCATGTTGAATTTAAAATGAAAGTGGCCGATATAATCGACAGCATCATGATCCAGGTTATCCCGGTTAGTTTTGCAAAGAAAATGGCCGGTTACCTGCTTTATGGGGAAAGCGAACCGGAAGTTGCCGTTGAAGAACCTTTAAGGAAAGAAGAGGATTCTGAACAGCTCATCGATGAAGACTCCGGGTTTCCTGAAACAGCTTTTAGCCAGGAAAACAATAAAGAAGAACAAACGACAGACTACACCCCGGGTAGTGCCGGAGCTGAAGATTTGGGCGTAGATATGCAGAGGCTAAACCTGGTTAAAGATATCCCCATGGATATTGTAGTTGTCCTTGGCTCGGCAAGAGTCCCCCTCGGCAAGTTGTTTTCTATGGATAAAGGCGGTATTGTCGATCTTGATTGCAATGTGAATGATCCGGTAGAAATTTTAGCCAACGATAAACTGCTGGCCCGGGGTGAGGTAGTGATGATTAATGATCAGCTTGGAGTTAGAATTACTGAAATCCAGTATGAAGATGTGATTGAGAGCTACGGCTTATAAATTAATCAGGCAAGATGCGGGGAGGTAATTTAAATGGATGTCTCGCAATACGCAGAACTTTTCCAGGCTGAAGCCGAGGAGTATATGCAAGTTTTGAACCAGTGCCTGCTTAACCTGGAAAAAAATCCAAAAGACACAGAAGAGCTGCAGGAAGCTTTTCGAGTGGCCCATAGCTTAAAGGGCATGGCCGGAACCATGGGCTATCAACATGTGTGTAACATTGCCCACGGCCTTGAAAACTTTATGGAAGATTTTAAAACCCTTGAGCGGGAGCCGGGTCCTGAGGTAATTGACTTGATTTTTGAAGCGGTTGATGTACTGCAGGAAGCCCTTGAGCAACCTGACAAATCTACCGAAGGGGACCGGCAAAAATGGGAACAGCTTTTAATTAAAATGAAAAAAGTGCGTGACAAGGTGTGTGACAATGAAGATTTAGGTTCTCCCTGTAAGCATGACAATGCAGGAATTGGAGAAGATGAATTATTACTCGGGGCCATGGATAAAGAAATCCTGAGGCAGGCCGAAGAAGGGGGTAATTCCCCCTATATTGTCAATATAAGTTTAAATGAAGATGCTTTAATGAAATCGGTCCGGGTGCATATGATCTTTAAAGCGATGGAAGAATTTGCTGAAATAGTTATCTCGGATCCCTCACGCCAGGAGCTTGAGGAAGAAAGATTTGAACGGTCTTTCAGGGTGGTTTTAGTTTTGGAAGCCGGAACCCCGGAAGGCCTTAAAGAAGCGTTGGAGCATATAACCGATGTGGAGAGGGTGGAAATAAACCTGTGGGGTACC
Organism: Syntrophomonadaceae bacterium; assembly: GCA_003552365.1. Taxonomy (GTDB): domain Bacteria; phylum Bacillota; class Dethiobacteria; order DTU022; family DTU022; genus B1SED10-74M. The sequence goes on along the minus strand of PUKR01000099.1, from coordinate 11,806 downwards.
GGAGAAAATGATGGTGCAGCCTCTGCCGGACCGTTATCTGAAGCCGAATCGGAAGCAGTAAAGGCAGAAGATGATACAGGTAAGGATAAGGTTTCGGAAGAAGGAACCGGTGTTTATAAAGAACAGCCTGAAAAAGAAAATCAGGAGGTTAAAAATACCACGCCAGAAAATGAGGTGTCCGAAAAAGCCCCTTCCGGAGACCAGGGACAGGGATCCAGGGCTGCAGACAAGATGGTCAGGGTGGAAACTCAAAAACTCGATGATTTGGTTAACCTGGTTGGTGAGATGGTTGTAGCGCGGACCAGGATTACAGAAATAGGCCATGGCTTTAATGAGGACCTGGACAGCACAATTGATCAATTAAAACGCTCTATTACCAACCTGCAAGACACTGCCATGGAGCTGCGTATGGTTCCGATCGACCAGGTTTTTGGCCGTTTCCCGCGGATGGTGCGGGATTTATGCCGGGAAAAGGGGAAAAAAGTTCAACTTTATATCAGTGGAGAAGAAACCGAGCTGGATCGTTCGATCATTAACCGGTTATCCGATCCACTGGTGCACTTACTGCGCAATGCTTTTGACCACGGTGTAGAATCGCCGGAGGTGCGAAAAGATAAAGGTAAAAATCCGGAAGGTTCTATCTATTTAAATGCCCGCCATGAAGGAAACCAGGTAGTTATTACAGTCGAAGATGACGGATCGGGCATCGACCCCCAGAAGATCGGAAGTATGGCAGTTGAAAAGGGAGTAATTACTGAAGATGAAATGAACCAGTTGAGCAAAGATGACCTGATTAGCTTAATTTTCTTCAGCGGTTTCAGCACTTCAGATGAAATAACCGATGTATCCGGCAGGGGAGTAGGCATGGATGCGGTCAGAAACAGCATTGAAGCTTTACACGGCACAGTTGAGGTTTCCAGTGAGATCAATGTTATGACTCGCTTTGAAATTCGCCTTCCCCTGACCCTGGCAATAATCACTACTTTATTGGTCAAATCCAATGGCCAGCTTTATGCTATTCCCGTGGAGGTGATTAATGAAAATGTTTATCTTGACAGTAAGGAGATAAAAACAATTCGGGGCAATCCTGTAGTTAATTTAAGGGGAGAGGTTATACCGCTTTATACTTTAAGTAGTCTGCTTGGTTTTGAACATACCCAGGTAAATGATGAAGAGTGCTCTGTCGTTATTGTAGAAGCAACTAATCGCAAGGCCGGTTTTATTGTTGATGAACTGGTCGGGCAGCAGGAAATTATGATAAAATCACTTGGCAGTTTCTTGAAGGGATTGAAAGGTATTGCCGGGGCTACGGTTTTAGGCGACGGTAGTGTAACCTTAATTATAGATGTGGCCGGTCTTTTAAGTGAAGGGAGGGATTATGTTGAGCAAAACAGTTTTAGTGGTTGATGACACGGCATTTATGAGGATGACTTTAAAAAATATGCTGGAAAAAAACGGTTACGAGGTTGTAGCCGAAGGTGAAGATGGTGTAAAGGGGGTTGAGCTTTATAAAGAATTAAAACCGTCTTTAGTGACAATGGATATCACTATGCCTAACAAGGACGGGATTACGGCAATAAAAGAAATTAAGGAGCATGACCCGGATGCCCTGATTATTGTTGTTAGCGCTATGGGGCAAAAAAGCCTGGTTATAGAAGCTTTGAATGCAGGGGCTAAGGATTTCGTGGTCAAGCCTTTTCAGCCGGATCGGATTGCTGAAGCGTTAGCTAAACTGGAAGGTTAACAACTGTTTTATAAAATTAAATTGGCATTGACAGGCGCGGAGGTTTTGCATGGAAACAGTTCACGTTAAAATAGCCGATCTGGCTGTTAAAAAGGAAAGTGGAGTGCTGGTAACATTCGGCCTGGGTTCTTGTATCGGTATTGCCCTTTATGATCATAATACAAAAGTAGGCGGGCTTGCGCATATCCTGCTTAATGACAGCAGCAAGTTTAAACGGCCCAGTAGTGGTGATGTTAACCCGGCAAAGTTTGCCGACACGGCTATTCCTTGCCTGGTTGATCAAATGGTTTCTTTAGGAGCCAGGAGAAATAATCTGGTCGCCAGGATAGCCGGCGGTGCCAGCTTGTTTAATTTTCAAAACGAAACCGGTAATGTGGGTTATAAAAATATTGAAGCGGTGCGTGCTGCCTTAAAAGAGCAGGGGATAAAAATCTCGAGCGAAGCCGTGGGGGGCAAATGCGGCAGGACCATGCGTCTTTTTGTTGATTCGGGGGAAGTAAAGATAACAACTGTCGGTGAAGGAGCAGTGAAAAGTTGAATGTAATTCGGGTCCTGGTGGTTGAAGATTCTGCATTCATGCGCCGCATTATAAGCGATATAATACGGGAACATCCTGAAATTGAGGTGATTGCCACAGCAAGGGACGGGGTTGACGCGCTGGAAAAAATTAAAAAAAGCAAGCCCGACGTGGTTACTATGGATCTCGAAATGCCCAGGATGGACGGTATGGAAACATTGCAAAAGATCATGGCAAAAAATCCACTGCCGGTTATCATTTTAAGTAGCCACACAAAGATAGGCAGTGAGGTAACTTTGAAATCACTTGATGCGGGTGCGGTGGATATTATTTCGAAGCCTGCTTTAAGTTCGTCAGGCACTGCCAGTGAATCGATTGAAGAACTTAAAAATGTTTTGCCCCAGAAAATAAAAGCGGCTGCTATAGCCCAGGTTAAGTTAATATCTGCCGAGAAACCTGCTGAGGGCAAAGCAAAAAATATTCCGCAGGTTACAAAACAGGTTGATGAAGCTGCTCGTGTTATTGTTGCTATCGGAGCCTCAACCGGGGGGCCAAAAGCACTGGAAGCTTTGTTTAGCAGATTCCCGGCTAACCTGCCGGCAACTGTTTTGCTTTCGCAGCATATGCCACCCGGCTTTACGTTTTCATTTGCCCAAAGACTGGATATGCTCTCCCCCTTAAGGGTTAAAGAAGCTGAAGAAGGGGATGCTTTGTTGAAGGGGCGGGCCCTGGTGGCTCCGGGTGGTTATCACCTGGTGATCAAAAACGGCAGGGCTCATCTGGATACCGGTCCAAGGGTTAATTTTGTCCGGCCGGCAATTGATGTCATGTATCAATCACTTTTGAAGTGTGAACAAAAAATATTGGCGGTGATCATGACCGGGATGGGTAGGGATGGTACCGACGGGACTGTAGCCTTGAAAAAAAAGAAAGAAGATACAATCGTTATTGTTCAGGAGCCAGATACTGCTCTTATCCCCAGTATGCCGGCGGCAGTTATAAAAACCGGTTTGTGTGATGCCAGGATGAGCGTGGAAAAAATGGCCGCTGAAATAGAACGTTATACTCGAATTCTTAGCTAAAAACTGGTTAAAGGATTTGAAAGGAGAGGAAACCGAGTGAAGAAAGACTGGGACTTTGTCCAGTTCAAAAAAGAATTCTATGAGTTTACCGGGCTTGACCTGGACCGGTATAAAGATAAGCAGATGGAAAGAAGGATCGGCCAGCTGGTTAACCGTGAGGGATATGACGGCCTTCATTCATTTTTTAAAGCACTAAAATCAAGTAACGAGCTGCTGCATAAATTCTATAATTATTTAACAATCAACACCTCTATTTTTTTCCGCGATACAAAAATTTATGATTACCTTCAAAACAGCGCCATGGTTGATCTGTTAAATAAATTCAATCGCCTTAAAATATGGAGTATGGGTTGTTCCCACGGGGAAGAGCCTTATACCATAGCTCTAATTCTTGATCAGCTTTCTTCACTGCACCGTGCGGAAATCACTGCCAGCGATATCGATGATAAAGCCCTGGAGATGGCCCGTGAAGCCAGGTACAATCTAAACCAACTCGAAAAAGTTCCCCCGGAGCTTTTGAAATCTGCGTTCGAGCAAAAAAATGGATTTTACTACCTTGCTCCGGCTTATAAAAAGGCAGTTACTTTTAAAAAGCATAACCTTTTGGCGCCGATTTATGATAATATGCCCTCGATGCAAATGATCCTTTGCCGCAATGTTTTTATCTACTTTAAAATTGATGTCCAGGAATGGATTGTAGAAGAGGTTTCAAAAAAGATTTCACCGGGTGGTTATTTAATAATCGGATGTGCCGAATTTATTAATAAACCTGAACGCTATCAATTGGAAAGGGTGATCCCTTCAATTTACAAAAAACTTAAATAAGGCCTGTAAATCTTCTCAAAGCTGCCGATAATGACAGTGGAGGGTTATTATGTTCGGAAAACACAGGCTGTCAGCAATTGTATATTTACTTGCCCTTGCAATCTTTCTGTTGACGATAACCGGGGAGATATCAAACACGTCACCGCGCTTTCGACAAGGTCATGAAGGGAATAATGTTGGAACCGCAACTGAAATAACAGCTGTCCGGAATGAAAGGGTGTTGCGGGAAACTACAGAGTGGGAAACGCTTCTTTACAAGATTTCTTCCCCGAATGAAGGCCCTACAGTTATGGTTATCGGCGGCATTCATGGCAATGAACCGGCAGGCTTTAAAGCAGTGAGTGAAATGACCAGCTGGGCTATTGATCGGGGCACTCTGCTGCTGTTGCCAAGAGCTAATGAACCTGCGATAGCTGAAAGAACCAGGAGCGCCCCGCAGGATGGCCTTGATTTAAACCGTTCTTTTCCGGGTAATGCCAACGGGGTAGGAACTGAGGTGATGGCTTCAGTTATCTTTTCAGTTATTCAAGAATTTGAACCTGACTGGGTAATCGACCTTCACGAAGCCTCAAATTTTGAGAGGAAAGTGCCCGGTTCTCTGGGACAAACCTTCATTTACCCCCGCGGTGCGGATTCCCTGGACATAGTGCAGGAATTAAAAACGGCGGTTAACAGGACCATAATTAACGAGGAGCATCATTTTCTTATCTTGCGTGGCGGAACCACGGGAACATTAATTAATGCTGTTAACGCAAGCGGATATGAAGCATTGATTGTGGAGACAGTAACGAAAATGCCCATGGAGGAAAGGATCGATTTTCACCACCAGGTGGTAAGCTCCCTGCTTTATCTCCTGGAGATAACAGTATACTAAATCCTTATATCTTATAAGGGTTGGGTTGCCTTGAGGAGAGAACAATTTGGATAGCAGAATTTTAAGTGCAATATTTCAGGATCCGGTGCTGAAACAATTAACTGCTGGTAAATCTACCGGACAGGGCCGTTCAAAAATGCCCGAATCGCTGGTAGCCAAAGTTACTGCCCTCAAAGGTGATGCCGCTGTGCTGCGCTGGGAGGGAGGAAATTTTACGGCTCATTTAAATGCCAGGGTAGTTCCCGGAGAAACACTGCTTTTAAACTATAATGGGACAAAAGAGGGACGGCCTCATTACCGGATCATGGCTCGTTTGCCGGGGTCTGCCACAACAGAAAGTAACGCTTTTATCAACCGGGCCGATTTCAGCGAACCACTGCTGTTTGGCCTTTTCCCCGGAGCAGCAAATAGATACCGGTCGTCGCCTGCCCTGGTTCGGTTTATTCCTCCCCGAAATAAACGTGAAAGGTCACATGCCCAGCCGGACCCGCTGATGGAGCTGTTTTTAGACACAGAAAATTTTGGGCTGGTGCTGGTTTACTTTTATAGCTATGCAGGTAAAAGGCTGGAATGCCGGTTCGTGGTAGAATCGCAAAAGGCGGGGAAAGCGTTAGAAAAAGAAGCAAGGCGCCTGGTTAAAGAGGCCGGAGGAGAAGATAATAATACGGCTGTCCCCCTGCAGTGGTCGGTTGGCAACTTGCGGAAAAAAGCGGTGGAAATACTCCACCAGGGTGGATTTGGTCTTAATGCCAGGGCTTAAAGGAGCATCTTACTTGGAAGATAATCACAAGAAAACTATCAATGAAATACGCCGGGCGGTTGCCCTAAAATATGACCCGGGAAAAAATGAAGCGCCCAGTGTTTCAGCCAGCGGTCGTGGCTGGCTTGCAGACAATATTATCAAGCTGGCCAGTGAAAACAGTATCCCCATAGTCGAAGATACTGCCCTGGTTAAAGTGCTGAGTAATCTTCAACTCGGTGAAGAAGTGCCCCGTGAACTTTATGAAGCAGTTGCGGCAATTTATGCTTTTATTATGGAAGCAGATCGTCGCGGTGGTGTTTAAATTATTTTTAGCGAACCATTGGTTGATAACCTGCTGATATTGTAATGATTTTTAATGCTCGATTTTATTGTCGCCTTTGCCGGCGACGAACCGGCAACGGTCTAGAATGCAGCTTGGCTGAGCAGAGACTCTAAGTTTAGGTGGAAAGAATTAACCGGTTTATGAAAATGTTGAATTAAGCTTATTATAAAGGAATTTCCGGGTTTCTGACGAACTATTAGGTGAAATTGACCAATCGAAATAAGGCAAGTTTTATGGTAGAGGAGGATTAGGTTTGGAAGTATTTGTGGCCAGGCAACCAATATTTGATCGACGGCAAAAGGTATATGCCTATGAATTACTGTACCGAACCGGCTCTCATAATTACAATCCTACCACGGACGGAGATCTGGCTACTTCTGAGGTCATTGTTAATAGTTTTTTAAATCTTGGTCTGGATAAATTAACCAGGCGAAAAAGGGCATTTATTAACTTTAGCGAGCAGCTGATTAAGAATGAAACAGCGTTGCTTTTGCCCAGGGATTTGATCGCAATTGAAATAGCCCGGGATTATGGGTTTGAACAAGAAACTTGTCAAGCTTGTTTGGCCCTTAAGAAAAAAGGGTACATGATTATCCTTGATGACTACGTGCACAGTTCGGAAACAACAAAATTAGTGGATATTGCCGACTTTATTAAAGTGGATTACCAGGAAACTGAGGCCCGGGAACGTGAAGAAATTGTTAATTACTTTAAAAACAGCAAGGTGAAGCTGATTGCTGAAAAAGTGGAGAATGTTAAAGATTACGGGGATGCCATGGCAAATGGTTATGATTTCTTTCAGGGCTTTTTTTTCTGCGAGCCCACCGTAATAACCGGTAAAGAAGTCCCGGGGGCTAAATTACAAAACCTCCGTTTGCTGCAGGAAATATATAAACCGGATATGGATTTTGACCAGGTGGAAACTTTAATTAAACAAGACCCGTCCCTATCTTATAAATTATTGCGGTTTATAAATTCTGTCGCTTTTCCGCTCCGCTTCCCGATTCGTTCTATTCGCCAGGCCATGGCCCTGCTGGGTCAAAAAGAAATGATTAAATGGGCTTCTTTGGTTGCCCTGCGTAATGTCGGTTATGATAAACCCGATGAACTGATGGTAACTGCTGTAGCCAGGGCTAAGTTCTGTGAATCAATGGCCAGGGCAACCGATCTGCATGATCGCAGCGCCGACCTTTTTTTAACCGGGATGTTTTCCCTGCTAGATACTTTTTTGGATCAACCGATGGAAAGCGTTTTGTCAGAGCTGCCCCTGGCAGAGGAAATCAAAGACGCTCTAAGCGGGGAACCCGGTGCCTTTAGAGATATCCTGGATATGGTTTTACTTTATGAAAAAGGAAACTGGGAAAATGCTTTTGCTATTGCTTCTGATAAATATGGGCTTGACGAAGTTGAGGTTATGTCTTATTACCTGGAATCGCTTGAGCTTGCTGATATGGTTTGGAAGTAGATTATTTTATTAAAATAATGGGAGGAACAGCTAATGGTTTCTGAGACAGAACAAAAAGTATATGACACCCTGGATCAGCTGGGGATTGAGTATGTCCGTTACGAACATCCGCCGGTTTATACAGTGGATGAGGCCAAAAAATACTGGAGTGATATTGATGGAGTCCACTCTAAGAATTTATTTTTAAGAAACAACAAGGGCAACCGGCACTTTTTGGTAGTGCTTGAACAGGCTAAATCAGCAGACCTTAAAGATTTGTCGGCAAAATTAGCTGCCGGAAAACTTAGCTTTGCTTCTGAAAGGCGTTTGAAAGAACATTTGGGACTTGAAACCGGAGCCGTATCTCCGTTTGGGCTGCTTAATGACCAAAAAAAAGCGGTCACGGTTGTTCTTGACAAGGAATTGAAAAAAGAGGAAAAAGTAAATTTCCACCCCAACGTTAATACGGCCACAATTAACCTTTCTTACCGGGGCTTTGAGAAATTCCTGGAACACTGTGGCAATGAAGTGGTATATATTTAGAACGTGTTTGATTTAACCGGTGAGGATCCGTAGCCGGTTAATAATGGTTATTGATTATTACCAGTCAGGCCGGCAAGACAATTTTAGCCGCTTATATCACAGCTTTACCCTTAATAAAAGGGGGCATTAATTTGAAAGATTTAAAGGAATTAAAAAGTACCCAGGAGTTTTTACAAAAAGTTACCGCCGCTTTTGCCGGGGTGGTTGATATTGAAATTGGCATAATTAGCAGCAACCTTGAGGTGATTGCCGGCAGCGGATATTTTGAAAAAGAAGTCGGGGCGATCTATGACGAAGGTTGTATGACCCATAAAATATTATCTTCATCCGGCAGCGAATCAATTTTGGTAGAAAATACCGCATATGCGGTATGTTGTGCTGAATGTGAGTATTCTTCGCACTGCGAGGTCCTGGCTTTCTTGATGTGTCCTATCGCTTATGAGGGGGAAAAGGTGGGGACTATCTCCCTGCTTGCCTTAACCGAGCAGCATCGGCGCAAACTTCTAAACCACTATGAGAAAATGCAGGAATTTCTTAATAAGCTGTGTGATATCATCTTGATTTCCTTGAATGAAAAAAGGATGGAGTCAAAAGTCACCAGTTTAATGAACCAGTTTAAAGATGTAATCAACTCCATTTATGAAGGAGTTATAGCTATTAATGAGCAAGGCGATATTACCAATATTAACCGGGCGGCTGAAGAACTGTTGAATTTGGATCGCAACATAAAGACCGGCATTCACATCAATGATCTATTTCCTGACTTCAATTTGGAAGATGTGTTCAGCAGGGAAGTTGATGAAAGCGATGATTTGTATTATGTTAATGAACTGAGCTATACCGGGCCTGATAATAAAACGATGAACCTGTTTTACAATGTAACCCTGATGCATGAAGAAGAGCTGGTTTCGGGCGCGGTTTTATCTTTTCGCTTGAAAGAAGAAGTAGAAGAAATGGCCACCAGGATTATGCAGGAAAATAAGAAATGTACTTTTTCCGGGATCATAGGTACCAGCAAGGAAATCAACGAAGTAAAAGAAAAGATGAGATTAATTGCTCCGACCGACTCCACAGTATTAATCAGAGGAGAAACCGGAACCGGAAAAAGTATTTTTGCCAGGGCCATTCATGAAGAAAGTCCGCGCCGGAAAAACCAGTTTGTATCGATTAGTTGTGCAGCCATACCGGCTCCCCTGCTGGAGTCAGAACTTTTCGGTTATGAGGAAGGAGCTTTTACCGGGGCGAAAAAAGGCGGCAAGCCGGGTAAATTTGAACTTGCCCATGGTGGGACGATTTTTCTTGATGAAATAGGTGATATGCCCCTTGATTTTCAGGTTAAGTTGCTACATGTTATAGAGAATAAGAGTATTGCCCGGATTGGCGGGGTCTCTTTTCGCGATGTAGATGTTAGGATTATTGCTGCTACCAACCGCGATCTCGAAGATTTAATCAAGGAAGGGAAGTTCAGGGAAGACTTGTATTACCGGATTAATGTGATCCCCTTTACCCTTCCTGTTTTGCGAGAACGAAAAGACGATATTTTGCTTCTAATGCACCATTTCCTGGATTACTATGGGAAGAGGCTTAACAAGAAAATAAACGGCTATAAAGAGGAGGCCAGGGAAGCTTTGTTAGCTTATCCCTGGCCGGGGAACGTTCGGGAGTTGGAAAACGCCATTGAGTATGCTGTGAATATTGAATCAGGTTTTAAAATAAGCAGAAACAGTTTGCCAGATAAGATCAGCAGGTATTACAGCAGCAGCGATACTAGCGGCATAGAAGATTTGTTTTCCCTGGAAAGAAAGGCGATTAAGGCTGCCCTCCAAAAATATGGTAATTCAACCTGGGGAAAGGAAAAAGCTGCTTCCGCTCTTGGTATCAGCAGGGCTACCCTGTACAGGAAACTGAAATCTATTGAACAGGATGTTTCTTAAGATGAGAGGCTGGTTCCGGTTCATTGTCTTTTAAATTAAAATGTAACTTGTGTGAAACCGAAGCCGGGTATTTAACTGCTTTTCGCGGTAAAACTTATTATCACTGCCATAATTGTCAGTCGGTGTTTATGGACCCGGCCGGGCACCTTACCTGTGATGCTGAAAAAATACGCTACGATCAGCATAATAATGATGTGAACGATCCCGGTTACCAAAAATTTGTCAAACCCCTGGTGGAAAAGGTTAAAACGGAATGCAATCAAAATGACAAAGGCCTGGATTATGGTGCCGGCCCCGGGCCTGTTGCTGCCGTACTTCTTGAAGAAAGCGGTTACAAGAAGATTAAAAAGTATGATCCGTTTTACTGGCCCGATCATGGAGTTTTACAAGAAAAATATAATTTTATTATTTGCTGTGAAGTAATTGAACACTTTCGCTCTCCTTCGAAAAATTTCTCCTTCCTTCGCTCTCTTTTGTTACCCGGCGGTTCTCTTTACTGCATGACTGTCCTTTATGATGAAAGTATCGATTTTAATAGCTGGTACTATAAAAATGATCCCACCCATGTATTTTTTTATCACCGGAAAACCCTGGAATTAATCAAGCGCCATTTCAATTTCAAAGATTTGTTAATTGAAAACAGGTTAATCTGTTTAAAACTTTGAGCACTCACTTTATTATTTTTTCATTATGACGATATTAAATTGTAGGAAGGTTTTGGAAGGTTCTGCTTTGCCCTGTTGATATTGATTGCTCAGGCTGTTTTCCAGTGAACACGGCAGGCTGCCGTGGCCTGGACCATGGATGGAAATGCTCAATTTGTAACCAAAGCAAATGCCGGCAGCTACGTCTCCGTAATTGCCTGCGATGGACGGGCACCGGTCCATAATTTAACATAGCTGAGCAGGCACCATTTATTTGATAGCTAACAGAAGTTGAACCGGATTTGCTAGCAGCACGGAGGTTCTAAAATGAAGCCACTGCGCTTGATTATTGTGGAAGACTCAGAAGACGATACTATATTACTGGTACATAAGCTTGAAAGCGCCGGTTATGAAATTGAATATATCCGGGTTGAAACAGCGGGTGCTTTATCTGAAGCGCTTCAAGATAGAGAATGGGACCTGGTCCTTGCCGATCATGGCCTGCCCCGGTTTAGCGCCCCGGAAGCGCTCACTGTACTTAACAGCAGTGGCAAAGAAGTGCCTTTAATCATTGTTTCCAGCGTTATCGGAGAAGAGGTAGCTGTAGCCGCCATGAAAGCCGGTGCTCATGATTATATGATGAAAGACAACCTTAACCGTCTAGTCCCGGTTGTTGAGAGAGCCCTCCACGATGCAGAGGTGCGGGCGGAAAAAAGGAGAGCCCAGGATGCTCTTAGGGAAAGTGAAGCCCGTTTTCGCCTCCTGGCTGAAAATGCCCAGGACCTGGTTTACCGGGTTCGTTTTTACCCGGAGAGATGTTTTGAATATGTCAGTCCTTCTTCAAAAGAATTGATCGGCTATACCCCGGAAGAACATTATAAGAATCCAAACCTCGCTTTTGAAATAGTGCATCCCGATGATTATCAGCTTTTGGAAGCTATTTCAAACAACGAGATTAAAGGATCGGAACCAATAGTCCTGCGATGGTTACATAAAGAAGGTTCGGTAGTCTGGATCGAGCAACGTAACGTGCCGGTTTACGATGAAGACGGAAAGTTACTGGCCATAGAGGGAATAGCCCGTGATGTAACTGAAAGGGTCTTAAGCGAAAAAC
>PUKR01000287.1 GCA_003552365.1 Syntrophomonadaceae bacterium | reverse complement strand
CTTATTAGTTTACACCAGGGAAATATCTATTTTTTCGAGCATTTTCAAAGCGGCTTTATCGGGATCAAAGCCTTTATTGAGTAAAGCCAGGTAAGAATTGGCATCTTCCACGCTCCAGCGGAAGCGCTGCAGGGCCCGGTAGAGCCTGGGGTGATCTTTCTTTAAACCGAGGCGGGTGACGGTCTTGATATGCTTTTCGCCTCCGAAAGACTGCCAGGGATCATCTAAAAATTTAAGCGCCCAGCGATCGAACATCGACTCGGGGATCCAGCCGGTAACTACCACCCACTGCTTGTTTTTAATTGCCTGATCAAGGGCCTCGCAGATGCTGTTATTATCGCCGTAACAAATTGCAAACTCAAGGTTGTAATCTTCGGCGGCTTTTTCAGCCTGCCTGGTTACCCCCGCATCTTTTTCTATGGCATAGATAGCAGACCCGAAACGATCGGCATGGTTCGCCAGCTCTTCGATACTGTCTATGGTAACATAATCGGGCACTACCAGGCCGATCCTGGCTCCCGCCAGGTTCGTCCCCAAAACATCAAGTTTACCCGGATGCTCGTCGACAAAAATATCATGCATACCGGGGGTCCAGCAGGATACAGTCGAATCAAATTCACCTGATGCCAGTGCGGCATACATTTCCTTCAAAGCTTCCCCTTCAATTTCCACCAGGACTACATCATTGCCGGAATCCCTTTTATACCAGTGTTTAAACAGGTGGGCGCTGGCAATTTCACTGGTCCAGTTAATATATCCGACCTTGGGAAGGCCGTATTTATCGGTTTCCTGCTTGAAATTCTCAATCAGGCGGGTTAAACTTGTCGTAGCCTCACTGATTTCGCTGATTGCTTCCTGCTGCCTGTTAGCGGTGGCATTGATCTCTTCAGAAGAAGCAGCTGATTTTTGAGTGGTTTCAAAAACATTTTCTGTGGCACTCCTGATACCAACCACTGCATCATAGAGGGTTTCATTAGCCTCCTTGATTTCGGCTACTTTCCGGTTTGTTAACTGCGTGCTGCTGTTGATTCCCTCAAATGAAGTGCGCAGTTCACCGGTGTGTTCTTTCTGCTGCACCAGGGAGGCCCTGGTTTGATCTGTTTTTTCCTTGACCCGGCTCATTAAGGAATCGGCTTCACTGATCAGGCGGCCGATTTCTTCCGCCGCCTCCGCCGAGCTGCCGGCCAGTTTACCTACTTCATCGGCTACCACGGCAAAACCCCGCCCCGCTTCCCCGGCCCGGGAAGCTTCGATCCCGGCATTTAGTGCCAGCAAGTTGGTCTGCCTGGCAAAACCTTTAATTGTATCAACTACTTTGTATATATTTTTAGAAAAGGTTGCCAGCTCTTCAGCGGCTTCTTTTGCCTCCTGAATAACTGCTTCGTTTTCGGCAATACTTTGTTCAGACCCTTTCAGGGAGCTATTTCCTCTTTCAACCGCATCCGCGCTTTGCTCCGCCTGCTGCTTTAAATCCTCACCGGCCTCAACCGCAGCCGACATTTGCGCTTCTATAGTCTGCAGCCGCCGGTTTACTTCTTCAACTGCCTGCACAACCTGCACATTGCCTTCAGAAACTCCGTCTAAAGCTGAAGACATTTCATCAAGAGTATCTTTAATAGCGCTGGTGCTGTTCATAATCTTACGGGCTGAAAACACCATGGTATTGCCGGTTCCTGAAGTGTTTGCCAGCAGCCTTTGAAACTCTTCATCTATCCGGCCATTCCCGCCAACAGCTGCATTTATTTTCCCCCCGCTTTTTTCAGGCAAAAGAGCCCACAGCAAAATACCCGCCAGAAGGGCAATAACAGCGGCAGGCAGGTTGATCCACCACTCATGAGCGCTTAAAAAAAAGATGAGCAGTAAGGCAGGTAAAAAAACTATTGTAATTTTTAGCGCCAGGGGAATTTTGGTCAAGATGAAGGCCCTCCCTGAATGATTCGGGCATCCATGATAAATTAAGCATTGTATAAATTTTCTATTTCGAAGGTGTTTTTCCTGCTACTTTTCCAGTTAAACGGGGTGGCAGTTCCAATTCCCGCCACCCCGGAACTTTCACCCGGCAGTGCATTAATCTTTTGCCGGCAGCATTTATCCTTTTTGATCGGTAGAAGTCTTTCCCGTCCCGGCCTGGTTAACAGCCTTCTGTTCGTTAATGGCAGCCTGCCATGCTTCCAGGAGCGAATTGAGCATTTTTTCCACTTCTTCGATAATCGCCAAATCTTTTTTGACATTGGCCTGTACCAGCTGGTAGTGCATGTATTCATAAAGCTGGAACAGCCTTCCCGATATCTCCGGCAGATCCGGGTTTAATGAACCCATTAACTCGCACAAAATATCCTGGGCCCTTCCCAGTTGCCGGTTTGTTTCTTCGATATTGTTCTCATCTATCGCTCTACGGGCCAGCCTTAAAAACTTTAAAGCCCCGCTGTAAAGCATTAACAGTAACTGGGCCTGGTCTGCGGTTTCTACCTGGGTGCGCTGATAATTTTTATAAGGATCTCCCATTGCGACCATTATATTTCACTCCAATCAATAATATTCTTTTTATTATTCCTGCTGCATTCCGGCTTCCAAACTGCCGATCAAGCCGGTTTGCTCCTGCATCCTGGCAATATACTGTTCCATAAAGGTAAACTGCCGGATCAAGCGGTTTTCGCGCATTTCCATCCGGTCTTCAAGCATTTCAATCCTTTCGGCAGCCTGCTGCATGTCACGCTGCAGGGCATCTTCCCTGCTCTGCACCAGCCCGCCCGGGCCGATGAATTCGTTTAACCTGTCTTCAAGCTGTATGGCGATCCCGTCCGGGGCCCTTTTGCGCCCGGCGGAATTAACGGGTGCCTCACGGGCAAAAAGCCTGTGCACACTATCGGGGTCTTCCCTTAAGGCATCTTCCAGCTGGGTCTGATCCAGTTCCAACTCCCCCGCCTCATCACGGGCGGAAATCCCGATCGCCGATAAACTATTATACTTGATCGGTTCAGAAGCCGGGCTCACTTCCAGGGTCAGGGTATCGCCACCGGCCGGCGGATTGGCTTCATCTTCCTCGATTTCTATTTCAATGCCTTCTACCTCGTCGCCAGACTGCACATTTCTTCCGTCATGGCGCCAGACGTTGTTCCTGGCATTGTACTCTAAAACCAGCTCCCCCCTGGTCCCCTCGTATGTGCCGCTGCCCCGGGCCCTGACCTCGCCAACACCATCGTAAGTAAAAGAGTCCCTGGAGTGGGTGCTGCCATCAAACTCTGGAACCTGGCTGTGGATCAGGGTGCGCAGCTGCCTTTCCATGCGCATTAAATCACCGCTGCCCTGCAAAGGCCCGTCGTCTTCCTCCTGCAGGCGGCGCAGGAAGTTGTGCGCTTCATTGTAAGCATCGACAAAAAGGGACACTTCCTCTGCCGCCGCTTCGGTATCGGGGGAAATTTCTACAGTCGAGGTTCCTTCATCCCGCAGATTTATCTCCACCCCGGAAACCGCGTCGGTGAAGGTGTTTGAACTGCGGGTCATCTCCAGCCCGTTTAAGGTGAACCTGGCATCCTGGGCCTCCTGGGGTTCATATAAATAATGCGGCCCGGCAACACTTGATTCTTCCCCTACAAGCTGCAAATCTTGAAGTACGGTGTCGCCATCTAAGTCAAAAGCCTGGATGTAGCCTTCGCTGCCCTCTTCACTGCTTTCAAGCACTAACCGGTAATCGCCCTCTGCAGCCATCACCAGCGAAGCATGGACCCCGGTATCTGCGCTTTGGGCATTGATCCTGTCCACGATATCGCCGAGGGAATCGTCTTCTTCAACATTGATATAGCCTGTTTCATCAAGCTCGTTACTAATATCGAGCGAAAAATTTTCTACGGCGATTACTTCATCATCTTCATTTAACACTTCCCCGCGCAAATCAAACTTGCCCAGGGGATGGTCGCCGGCTAAGGCAAACTGCCCGCCGTCTTGCCCCCTGGCCACCCACTCGTCGTTTTCTTCATCTTTAAATATCTCAAAAAGCGGTTCGTCTAAGTCAACGTCCCAGCCCTTATCATCAAAATATTCCTCGAGCTCTTCTACCAGGTCTTCACCGGCATCATCGGTGAAATCATCCATGTAAACCCTGATCTTTTCGGCACCCTGCTCCTCGTAATCTCCGGCAAAAGCAAGTTCATCCGGTTTAAGCTCGTAAGTATCTTCCGCATCACCGCTGACTACCGCCTGGAAACCGGAGCCGAAGTTGCCGTGCAGCCACTGCGCGGTTTCTTCAGCAAAGCT